>JAFYNC010000019.1 GCA_017549905.1 Clostridia bacterium
AAAAATGCAGAGAATTAAGTATCAGTCTTAAAAGCTCTTCGTTAGGGGTATTTTCTTCACCAAACTTATAAGCTAACTCACAAAAATATTGCGATAAGCAAAGCTCTGTAATATCGCTGCCAACAGAAAAAAACTGCGAAATCGGTGACGCCTCGTAAATTCGGTAGGTATCCTTTTTATTTAAAATTGTAAAATTCGAATATGTAAGCAAGGATGTAGCGGCGGCTTTTTTAGATTTTATATTTTTTGCGCCTGCCGCAAAAGCTCTTATTATCCCTAAATCACGCGTAAAGAGAGTAACCAAACGGTCACTCTCCCCCACGTTCATTTCCTTTATAACTAATCCTTGGGTTGTAAACCGTGTTTGTAGTTCCGTCACGCAAATCCTTCTCCTTAACACTATTTACAAATTGCAGATAATCTGCAACTTTTCCGCTTTTTATAAATTTAATCCAATTTTTATCCATTTCCACCGCTAACACTTCCTTACACAATTAAGTGTTAACAAGCGGGTTTTAAATATAATAGGAAATATTAGTCAAGACCGTAGGTATGGATAAGTCCCTGACGGTTGCGCCAGTCCTCCTTAACCTTTACCCATAACTTCAAATTAGCCTTAATACCGAAAAATTCTTCAATATCACGTCTTGCCATACTACCGACTTTTTTAAGCGTTTCTCCGCCCTTACCGATAATTATTCCTTTATGCGAGTCCTTTTCACAAATAATGGTAGCCTCAATTTCAACTATAGGCTCACCCGAATTAGTATCACGCTCAACAAACCTTTCAAGGTCTATTGCGATTCCGTGAGGTACTTCCCTTTCAAGAGTTCTTAGCAACTTTTCACGTATAAGTTCAGCAACAAACACCTTATCGGGTTGGTCGGTCACATCGTCATCATCAAAATAGTGGGGCGCAACCTTAGTAAAACGGTTAAGCTCTTTAAGTAATAAATTTACACCGTCGCCCGTTCTTGCTGACAAAGGAATTACCGTTTCAAACTCAAACTGCTCATTATAACGGATAATCATATTAAGCAGTTCTTCCTTTTTTTCAAGCAAGTCTATTTTATTGATTACTAATATTGCTTTAAGTTTTCTTCTTTTAAGTTCCTTAATAAGCTCTAACTCAGCAGGAGGTAAGGCATTATCATCCATTTTAAAACGGGTTACTGCCTCAACTACCAATACAGCCACATCAACATCAGCCATACCGTCCCCCACAGCCTTGTTCATATTGCGGTCAAGCTGATTTCTCGGTTTGTGAAAACCGGGAGTATCAATAAAAACAAGTTGTGTTTCCTCTTTGGTATAAACTCCCATTATTTTGGTACGAGTGGTTTGAGGCTTATTGGAAACTATTGCCACCTTTTGCCCTAAAACACAATTCATCAAAGAGGATTTGCCAACATTTGGTCTTCCTATAATCGTTATAAACGCAGATTTTTCTTTCATATTTTCACACTACACCTTATTTATTGCAAGACCTAAAGCGTCTAACACATTTTCTTCCTTATCGCGCATAACAGTTTGTTCAAGTCCGCCGTTTACGTGGTCATATCCTAAAAGATGAAGCATAGAATGAACAGTTAAAAAAAGCTATTTCTCTATCCAAACCGTGCCCATATAAATCAGCCTGAGCTAATGCGTGGTCATAAGATATCACAATATCACCAAGCATCTTTGCATTTGTTTCGGGGTTAATATCATATTCACCGTTTATACCTAAAGGAAAAGATAAAACATCTGTTGCTTTATCAATATTTCTGAAATTGGCATTCATTTCCTTAATTATATCATCGTCAACAATGCTTACATCAACTTCGCAAGCACCCTCAATACCCTCAAACATAACTGTGGCATTGCAAGCCTTACGTATTAAAAGACGTGCGCCTGTGGGCAGTTTTATTTGCTTGTTTTTTACCGATATATTAACCTTTACGCTCATTTTTTTCTGCACTTCTTTCGTAAGCTTTTATTATTTCCTGCACCAAACGGTGACGAACAACGTCCTTACCCGTTAGACGCGATATTGCTATATCCTCAATATTTTTCAAAATCCTTACCGCATCTTTAAGACCTGATTTTTTACCGTCAGGCAAATCGATTTGGGTAATATCACCAGTAACTACCGCCTTTGAGTTAAATCCCAGACGTGTTAAAAACATTTTCATTTGCTCGCTTGTTGTATTCTGCGCCTCATCAAGAATAATGAAACTGTCATCAAGCGTTCTTCCGCGCATATATGCCAAAGGTGCAACCTCAATATCTCCTCTTTCCTGACATTTTTGGAAATTTTCTGCGCCGAGCATATCAAAAAGCGCATCATAAAGAGGTCTTAAATAAGGGTCTATTTTTTGCTGTAAATCACCCGGCAAAAATCCCAACTTTTCGCCCGCCTCAACAGCAGGTCTTGTTAAAATTATGCGGTTAACCTGTTTTGCTCTGAAAGCATTAACCGCCTCTGCCACCGCAAGATATGTTTTACCTGTTCCCGCAGGGCCTACCGCTATTGTAATAGTATTTTTTCTGATCGCTTCAACATACTGCTTTTGTCCCAAAGTTTTAGGCTTAATCGGCTTTCCCTTGGCTGTAATGCAAATACAATTAATATCAGTAATATCCGCAACCTTTTCCTCTTCACCGTCATCAACAAGTGAAGCTACATAGTCTATATTCTGGTCGGTTATTTGTTCACCCTTATTTATCATTTTAATAAGACCCTCAACCGTTTTTGATGCAGAAACAACATTCTGCACCTCACCCTTAATTTTAATTGTTGAACCGTGAGATGTGATTGCAACATTATATCTTTTTTCAATACGCTTGATATTTTCATCAAAATTCCCGAACAAATTAACGATTTGCTCAATTCGCTCAATATCTACCGTTTGTTCAAACATTCAAATTCTCCCAATTCCACAAAGTAAGATTAGTTTACCACAAAACACTAATTTTTTCAATAATATTCTATAATTTTTTACTAAAAATAATTGAAAATGATTACAGTTTTTGATATATTATATTGGGTGATATTTTGAAACGATTAATTTATTTGAGTTTAATTTTAATAATATGCCTTTGCGGATGTTCTACGAGCGAAGTTACAAGCCAAAAAACACCTGTAACAATTAATATGCCAACCGATAATACGGTAAACGGATATAGAACAAGCAGTGCACCCGACAGTGACATAATTGATGCTAATTCGGTAGGCGTAGAAACAAAGGAAGAGAGTAAACCCAGTACTAATAATAGTACAGAGCTTATGTACTGCGGTAATCTAAATCGCAAAGTATTTCATTATTCCACTTGCAGTTCTGTTAAACAAATGAATGAAGATAATAAATATTATTCATCTGATAAAAATTTATTTTTAGAAATGAATTATACTCCATGTAAAAACTGTAATCCGTAAAAAAGAGTTGGTCTTTCGACCAACTCTTTTTTTATATTGCTGTATTAAGCGCTATTTTTATCATATCCGTAAATGAATTTTGCCTATCTTCTGCTGAGAGTTCATCACCCGTTACCAAGGAATCAGAAACAGTGCATATAGCTAACGCCTTTTTACCCGACCTTGCCGCATTCATATAAAGCGCGGCTGCTTCCATTTCGACACCTAAAACTCCCATTTTGGCAAATGCCTTTACAGGATTTTTATAATCGGGTAAATCCTTTTCACCGTAAAACACATCAGAAGAAAAAATATTGCCAACGTGAAATTTTACACCCTTTTCTTTGCAGTTATTAACAGCTCGGGATAAAAGCTCAAAATCTGCAATAGGTGCAAAGTTGCCCGGTAATTCAAAATTAGAAGCAAAATTGGAATTAGTGCAAGCGCCAGAGGCTAGTATAATATCTCTAACCTTTACCTCTTCTCTGTAAGAACCTGCCGAACCTACTCTTATTATATTTTGCACATCAAAAAAATTAAATAACTCATAAGAATATATTGCCATTGAAGGCATACCCATTCCGCTTGCCATAACCGAAACAGGCGCTCCCTTGTAAAAACCTGTATATCCCTGTACTCCCCTTACATCATTTACAAGCCTTGCCGAATTCAAAAAGTTTTCTGCAATAAATCTTGAACGCTTAGGATCGCCCGGCATTAAAACAGTTTCTGCAAAATCGCCCTTATTTGCATTAATATGCGGTGTATAATCTTTACTCATATTTCTCTCCAAACAAATAGTTTTATTTTTCATACTATATATTAAAGGAGTGCTCAGTATGAAATATAATCTACCCCAAACAATTAAAAACGAAACCGACCTTATGCATTATGAACATTATCTTTTAAATGATGATACAGTGCAAAACTGCTATTCCTTCGCAAATCATCTTTTAAAGCATATAGGAAAAACTGCAAGAGTTTATATTAACAATCAAACAATAATGGGTACAATAAGCGAGGTCGGCAAGGATTTTTTAACTCTTGAACGCACAGGTATGCGCACTATTATACCTTTTGTAAACATTAAAGTTCTTACTCTCCCTCAGGGAAATCAAATGCGCCACCATTGTTAAATGGTAATTTTTGTGAATTAGAGTTTGCAGATGTTGTATAACTTGATTCACTTGTATTCGCCTTTAAAACAGCGTCTATTGTTTTTGTTGAGCCAGAGCTTGTAATAACAGTTACAGATATTGTATCCCCTGCAGACGATTCCTCGATAATATCGAGAACAATTGAATCGTCTGTTATTTTTACATCGTTTATGTGGGTTATAATATCGTTTTCTTCAACCTTGCCGTAAAGACCGCTATCCTCAGAAACAGAGGCAATTTTAAGTCCCACCGACTGCTGATTTTTGATTTCTGCGGTTACAGAGTCAATCATACTATAAGTAATACCAAGCTTAGCTCTGCTTACAACCTTGCCGCTCCCAATAAGTTCATCAACAATTCTTTTCATAACAGTAGTAGGTATAGCATAACCCACATTATCGTAAGCATCACTAACGAGCTTTGAGGAGGTGACGCCCACCACCTGACCGTACATATTAACGAGCGCACCGCCTGAACTGCCGGGATTTATTGGGCAAGAGGTCTGA
>JAFYNC010000157.1 GCA_017549905.1 Clostridia bacterium
AAATTGGCGATAGCTTTGCGCTTAATACTACTGTGCTTAGCTTTTCGAGGTTGTGTGATGAGGTTGGAAGAAATGTAGGCGGCATTTCGCAAACTGTTCTTAGCGAATCAGATAAAATTATATTTATGCATAAGGCACTTAATAATGTTGCTGACCGATTAAAACTTTGGAAAAAATATGTTGGTTCTGTCACTTTTGCAAAAACAATTCTTGATACAATTAGCGAATTCAAAATCAACGCTATTGGATATGAGGATATTTTAAAAGCTTCAGAAACTGTTTCAAGTGAAACTTTAAAATTGAAGCTTTGGGACATTTCAATTATTTATCAAGAGTATGATTTATGCGTTGGCGAAGCGTTTTTAGACCCTACAGATAGCCTTACAAAGCTCTATAATTCCTTACTCAAATTTAATTATTTTGCCGATAAGACTGTTTTTATCGATTCGTTTAAAGGCTTTACTGGTCAACAATACAAAATAATTGAACGTATTTTATGCCAAGCTGAAAAGGTGATAATTTCACTTTGCTATAACCCTGAAAATAAAAATGAATATGGTATATTTTCTAATATTAGAAAAGCGATTGAAAAAATTTCAAATATAGCAAAATCACGCGCCATTTCTATCGCTGAGCCTATAGTTTTAAAAGAGCAATATTATAATTCATCATCTTTAGCTTCTGTTGAAAGTTTTATTTCAGGGGAAGAGTGTACTAAAGATTGTGACGATAAAGCAGTAGCTATTGTTAAATGCGCTACCGCTTTTGATGAGGCAGAGTTTGTTGCAAACAAAATCAGAAAGCTGATAAGAGAGGAAAATTACAGATATAGAGATTTTGTTATAATTGCGCGTGATTCCGATAACTATCGCGAAGCAATATCTACTTTTTGTAATAAAAACGGTATTAGTTTGTATTTTGACAACCGTTTTCCGTTATCTTCTTTTCCGCTTAGCGTGTTTGTTTCTTCGGCAATAAAAGCTCTTGATTTTTCAAGTGAAAGCATTTTTAAAATGCTAAAAACCGGTCTTGGTGCACTCGAATTTTCGGAAATTACATTGCTTGAAAATTACACATATATTTGGAATATTTCGGGCGAAGCTTGGCTTAAAGAGTGGAAAATGAATCCCAAGGGTTTAGTAACTGACGAGCTATCAGAGGAAGATATTAAACTTTTAGAAAAAATTAATTCTCTGAGATTAAAGGCAATAAATCCTATTGTTTCGTTTAAAAATTCTTTTAAAAATAGCGCATATAGTATGACAAAGGCAATTGCAGAGTTAATTAGTGATAATAATATTTCGGAAAAACTTTCATTTATTTCCGAAAAGTTGAATGGTGAAACTATTGGTTTTAATACTACAGTTTTAAATCAATGCTACGAGCAGTATATGAAAATTCTCGATTCATTGGTTACTTGTTTTGGTGAGCAAAAAATCTCTAAAAAGGAATTTACAGATGCTCTATGTTTAGCTGTTAGCTCTTCAGATGTTGGCACTATTCCTCAAATGCTTGATGAGGTTGCTTTCGGCTCGGCGGACAGAATAAGACCGTCAAGGCCTAAAATTGCATTTATTGTTGGCGCAAATCAAGGCGTTTTTCCAAAGAGTTTAAGCAATTCGGGAATTTTTAATTTGCTTGAGAGAAAAAGTCTTATTGATCTTGATATTAATATTGCTGATAATTCGGTTTACTCCTCAATAGACGAAGATTTTCTTGTGTATACAAGCCTTTGCTGTGCAAGTGATAAGTTATTTATTTCTTATTCTGCAAAAGCTGTTTCAGGCGAAATTTTAGAGCCGTCAGCCTTTGTTAATACTATTTCGGAAAATCTTAATATTGATATTGTTGATTTAACCGATGATGCTGTTTTAAGCGGATTTTTACCCGAAACAGAAGAATTAATGTTTTCAAAGTATTGCAGAAACTTAAAAGTAGACAGCAACGATGCTATTACAATTAAATCCGCATTAGAAAACTCAGATAAATTTGATTTTATAAATTCTTTTTTGACAGAAAACAGATTTACACTGCAAAAGGAAACTGCCAAAAAATTATATGGCAGTAATATTGTTATGTCTGCAAGTAAATTTGATACATTCAACAGATGCAAATTTTCTTACTTTTGCAGATATGGGCTTGGCGCTAAAAAGCTTGAACCTGCCGACTTTAATGTTATGCAAAGGGGTACAATAGTTCACTATTGCTTAGAGCGATTAATTCTTGAAAATGAACTTAAAAGTATTTCTGAAACAGAGCTTGACTCTATTACAGAAAAATATGTAAACGATTATCTTAATAGCGTTGAAGGTTTTAGCAATATATTTAATGCTAAAAACAAATTTTTAGTTTCAAGGCTTGTGCGTTCTTTAAAAGAGGTGGTGCGCCATATTGCTCGTGAACTATCGCAAAGTGATTTTACACCCACCGCTTGTGAGCTTAAAATTGGTAAAGGCGAGAATGAAATTAACGTTGCTTTTCCGTTTGATGATGGCGAGATCACTCTATTTGGCAGTATAGACCGACTTGATAGTTATAACGGATATGTTAGAATAATCGATTATAAAACAGGTAGTAAAAGCTTTAAATTGCCCGATATTTTGTTTGGACTTAATATGCAAATGCTAATCTATCTTTATGCAGTTGTAAGAGGAAATGGTTTAGCAGACCGTTTTGCCGCCGTTATATTATATCAACCATCAAAACGCGATATAAAGGGTGAGGGACTTGCTATGAACGGACTTATTCAAAATGATGTGAATTTAGTTTATGCTATGGACAAGTCTAATATGGGCGAATTTGTGCCTAAACTGCAGCTTAATAAAGACGGCACCTTATCAAAAAGAGCAAATTCTTTTATTGAAAAAACTGACTTTACAGAAATTTTTGATTTAGTTGAAAAAACAATGCGCGATACTGGTAATAAAATTCTGTGCGGTGATATTTCGGTAGACCCTATCGACGGCAGAGAGTCGCCTGCATGCAAGTATTGCGATTTCCACACCGTTTGCGGTTTTGAAAATAAGGTTGCCAATCGTGTGCCAGACCTTTCTAATGGCGAGGTATTTAAAATAATGAGGGAGGAGAAGGAAAATGGCATTTAAGCCAACACAGAGTCAAGAAAAAGCTATATTTTCAAATGGTAATATTTTAGTTTCTGCGGCGGCAGGCTCGGGTAAAACTGCCGTTTTGGTTGAGCGCGTAATTAATAAGTTGTGCGACAAAAAAAGCGGTATTAGTGCCGATAAACTTCTTATTGTTACATTTACAAACGCTGCGGCGGCTGAAATGCGTTCAAGAATTGAAAAACGGCTTGATGAGGAAATCAGAAAAAATCCTAATGACACAGCCCTTACCTTCCAAAAGCATTTGTTACCTAGTGCTAAAATATGCACGATAGACTCTTTTTGTATTGATTTGGTGCGTGAAAATTTTGAAAAGCTTGGTATTGAGCCTGATTTTAAAATCAGCGATTCTGCTTCGCTCACAAAAATTAATTATGAGGTTTTAAATAGAATAGTTTTGCGTTTTCTTGAGGAAAAAAATCCTCAATTTTTAAAACTTCTTGATATTTTTGGTTGTGAATTTGACGAGCAAAAATTTCTTGATATTGTAATTAAAATTTATGATTACAGCCGTCAACTGCCCTTTCCTCAAAAATGGTTTTCACAATTTAGTAATGATTATCTAACTTTTGATTGCAATAACATTTGGTGGAAATATTCTTTTAATTTAGCACGTAATTTAATTGTTGAATCAATATCTTCAATAGATAAAGCATTTGATTTAATTTCTGTTAATGAAAAGGCTAATGAGTCTTATTCTAAAGTGTTTTCTGTTGCTTTAGAAAATTTAAGGTTATTACTTGAAAATGCCGAAAAAGAAGATTGGGACGGATTTTATAATACTTTAGTGCTATTTAGTTTACCTTCTTTGCCGACAGTAAGGGGCGTTTCTGATATTTATGAAATAACCGCCGCTAAAGATATTTATAAGTCGGTTTCAACTAAAACTATTGGCAGAATTAATAAACTGTTTTATGCTGATGCATTATCGATTAATAAGCAGTTTGCAGAGCTTTATCCATCAATTTCTTTGTTGAGTGAAATTTTAACAGAATTTGACATAGAGTTATTTAATGAATATTCAAAAAATAACACCTTTACTTTTCATAATACTGAGCATTTGGCACTCAAACTATTGTGCGAAGAAAAAGACGGAGATACTGTTATTAATGAGTCTTCTAAGGAACTGCTCGAGCGTTTTGATGAGGTATTGGTTGATGAATATCAGGACACCAACGATTTACAGGATAAGCTATTTTATGTGCTTTCAAGTTTCGAACAAAAACTATTTGTTGTTGGTGATGTAAAACAAAGTATTTATGGATTCAGGGGTGCCAACCCTAAAAATTTCTTAAATAAAAAGAATAGATATATTGATATTGATAAGACAGACGAAAATTCACCTCAAAAAATAATCTTAGGCAATAATTTTAGATGTCATCCAAAGGCTTGTGAGTTTATTAATTATTTCTTCAAGTTATTTATGACCGAGCAAACCGGTGATATTATATATAACAGCGAGGAAGAACTTGTGGCTTCTGCTGTATATCCAAGTGAATCTAATAATGTTTGTGATATTCATATAATAAACTCTAAAGACAGTATTTTAACCGATACCGAGCTTGAAGCTTTACATGTAGCAAGCTATATTAAAGAGGTTATGAAAAGCGGCAAGGTTATAAGAGAAAATGATAATACCCTTAGAAACGCTAAGTATTCTGACTTTTGCATTTTACTTCGCTCTGCAAAGCATAAAGCGGCAATTATTGCTGAAGAGCTTAAAAGACAAGGAATACCTGTTTCTTATTCTTCTGAGGAATTTGCAAACACCACTGAGGTTTCATTGATTTTAAGTTTACTTAAAGTGCTCGATAACCCTGAAAATGATGTTGAACTTTTAACTGTTTTGATGTCACCGATTTTTGCATTTACTGCTGATGAATTGGCAGAACTTCGCACTTTAAACCGCAAGGGTAATTTGTATTCTTGTATTGTTTACAGTGCGCAAAATGGAAATACAAAGGCTAATAAATTTTTAAAGCGTATTGAAAAGCTTAGAATGTTATCTGTTGTTGAAACACTGCCGCGCTTAATTTCAATAATACTATACGAAACAGGATATATTGACATAGTTTCCGCAATGGATGACGGCGCAAAGCGAAGAGAAAATTTACTATTGCTTTTAAGTTATGCTGAAAAATTATCGGGCGATGCTTTTGATAGTATACCTTCTTTTATAAGTTATATATCTAAAAATTCAAGCGGCGCTAAAGCTTCTGTTTCATCACAAGGCAATAATGTTAGAGTAATGAGTATTCATTCTTCTAAGGGACTTCAGTTTCCTGTTTGTATGGTTTTGGGATTGGGGTCAAAATTTAATGACAATGAGGCCCAAGAATCAGTGCTTTATAAAACCGACTTTGGCATTGGTTTTAAGTATTTTGATGAAAGTGAGAAAAAGCCTGTTACAAGTATTGCAAGGGAAGCAATACTTGATAAAATCCGCGCAGAACGATTAGAGGAGGAACTGCGCCTTTTCTATGTAGCAATGACAAGAACCCAAGATAAACTTGTATTATTAGGAACTGTGAGTGATGCTTATAAAAAAGCAGATGAGCTTAAAACTCAGCTTTTGGCATCTTCGAGTGAGATTACATTTGATTTATTTAATAAGACAAAATCTTATCTTGATTGGTTAATGCTATCTGTTTTATTACTAAAGTCGGGCAGTGAGCTTCGCGGCGTTGGGCATTCGCTAATGCTTAGTGATAGCGATGTTGATGTGAACATACGCGTTTTAGACGGTGAGCAAATAGTTAATAATATTACCGTTAATACACCACAAAGTTACGAGCCTGATTTTAAAATTGCAGAAAAATTAAAAGAAAATTTAAGGTATAAATATCCTTTTGCGGATATTGCCAAAACCGAGTCAAAAGCATCGGTTTCAATGCTCGCAAACAGTGCTGAGAGTGTGAAATATGCCTTTAAGTCACAACCTGCTTTTTTATCAGTAGGCGGTATTACAGCTACTGAAAGAGGAACGGCAATGCATAAAGTTATGCAGTTTTTTGATTTTTCTAAATACAACACAGTTGAAGAGGAATTAGAAAGACTTTATGAATGGCAATATATTTCCGAGCGCGAATATAAGGCTATTAATGTAACAGCGCTTAAAAGTTTCTTTAGAAGCGAAATATTCGGTAGAATTAAGAATGCAAAACGCGTTAATCGCGAAATGCGGTTTTTAACCGAAATGCAAGCTGATACTATAAATCCTTTGTTAAACGAAAACTGTAAAAACGAAAAAATTATTGTTCAGGGTGCTGTTGATTTATGCTTCTGTGAGCAAGACGGAATAGTTATTCTTGATTTTAAAACCGATAGGGTAGATGATATTTCTGTTTTAAAGGATATCTATTCTGAGCAATTAAATATTTATGCTTTAGCTTGTGAAAAAATATTTAAAAAACCTGTTAAACAAAAAATTATTTATTCGTTTGCTCTGCAAGATTCAATATGTATATAAAAACAGCTCTGTCTTAAGGGTTGTACCGTAAAGGACAGTAAAAAAAGATGCACGAAAATTTCGTGCATCTTTTAATTTGTCTTATACCGTAACAAGCAGGTCATTTGGGCACCCAAATGTTACTTGTTAGGAGAACCTAAAACCCTTTTCAAAATATGGTGCCACATGAAAAGAAGTATTAGATACCCCAAACACCCCATTCATACCATCGGCTATTTATTCTATGATACTCTCTACCATCTTGTGGTAATTCATCTTTATAGAGTGCTATAAGAGGATGTTTTGAATATACAAGTCCATAATATCCTGTTTCATCTCTGCAAAAGAAAACTGCATCTTCATAAACACGCAAATATCCAAACCTTTCTCTGACCATTAAAACAGCGCGTTTCTCTTCGTCTGTTAAAGACAAATTAGAATCATTATGTTTAAGATTATCATAATAAATATCAATGATAATAGATTCATTTTCGGGATATGAGTCGTCAGGCTTCAGTTCACTATAAGAATTTAACGCAAATTGAGCTACAAGCTCGTAATCATCAGTGACTTTATCGAAATTCGTTATATATGGTTTTCCACCCCAAATATAAAAATAAGAAACTAATGATAAAATCAGAACCAAGACTGTTACACCTGTAATTAAAATAGTTTTCTTCATACAACCACCTCTTTAGTTTATTATATAGAAAAACAAGAGGATTTTCAAGTGATATTGTGAGACAAGTCTCACAGTGATATTATTGCTTCGCAATAGTGTTATTGAAACCTTTCGGTTTCAGTGGTATTTTATTCGCCCCCAAAACTGCCGAAGGCAATATCACTTGGGCGAAGCCTAAATATAACTGCGAAGCAATATAACTCGCCGCAAGGCGAATAAAACTGGGGTTGTGTCCTTTAGGACACAACCCCTATGACAGAGCCTTTTTTATATTAAATCCGAAAGCTTTGCTAATTGTTCCATATTAAGTTCCTCGCCACGTACTGTGGGTGAAAGACCAACTTCTGATAAGGCATTTTTTAAAACTTCTTTGTTTATTCCAAGAGTGTTATTAACGGTATTCACAAGTGTTTTTCTTCTTTGAGCAAAACAGGCTTTAACAAGTTTGAAGAACTTTGCTTCGTCCTGAACTTTAATCGGAGGACATTCGCGGATATTTAGTTTGATAACTGCCGAATCAACATTTGGGGCAGGCATAAAGCTTTCTCTTCCAACATGAAATAGAATTTCAGACTGGGCGTAGTAGTTAACCGCAACAGTAACAGCGCCGGATTGCCTTGTTCCAACTTCAGCACAAATACGTTCTGCCGCTTCTTTTTGCACCATAACAGTAATACTATCAATCGGCAAATGGCTTTCAAGCAACATCATAACAATAGGAGATGTGATGTAATAGGGCAGATTTGCGCATACTACAACCTTTTCACAATCCGAAAAATGCTCATCGATTATTTTTTTAAGGTCAAGTTTCATAGCGTCGCCAAAAATTATCTCAACATTAATACAGTCTGACAGTGTAATTGGTAAAAGTTTTTTGAGCCTTTCATCAAGCTCTATTGCAACAACCTTTTTAGCAGCATTTGAAAGTGCCGCAGTTAGTACGCCGATACCAGGGCCGATTTCAAGTACACCTGTGTTTTCATCACAAGAAGCCTCAGCCATAGCAGGACATACAGTACTATCAATTAAAAAGTTTTGACCAAGACTTTTTTTGAATGAAAAACCATATTTATTAAGTAGCGATTTTATTGTATTAGCATCAGAAAGATTCATAAAATTCTCCGCAAAATATTTTTTTAATATTATACATTAATTATTTTCATCTTGCAATAAAATTTTAGGTGACAAAGCGTAAAATTTATGTTATTATATATTTAATAATAATTTTGGAAGTGAATGTTATGGATAACAGATATATTGATAAAGTAATAGGAGAGATGAAACCTTTCCTTGATGAACAAGGCTTTAAATTTACTGATAATAAGTTTGAAAGCGACGAAAAAATCATTGCAGTTAATTTTGATGATGCAAGGCAGATGTATACTTTAAGTATTGCACAAAAATCAGAAGAAGACGAACCTATTTTTTCTGAAATTTCAGCTTGGCTTTTTGATGATTCGCAAAATGAGAAGGATGCCGCATCGGTTGGTATTGATTTTGTGTCAACCCTTAGAAAAGAACTTAACATTAAAATCAAGAGAACTGCTAACACCTCTGCGGTTGAATTGCCTACTGCTTCTAAGTCTGATAGTATGAATATCACAGGCTTTACTAAGAAAATGCTTGATGTTTTCCCCGTTTTAAAGGAAGAGTATAAGGGTCATGTTTCGGTTTATGGAAATTTCTTATATCTCAACTTTTTTGGTGAGCATTTAGTTCCTCTTGTGAAAAATCTTTTCGAAACAGGAACTAAAAAGCAGGTTGGCAAATTTTACGATGTGCTTAAAGATGCTTATGTTAGGGGAGATAAGGATACTGTTAATGTTATTGTTGCGGTGTTGTGCGCCTCGGCTTATAATAACGAAACCGTTAATTGCGGTATAAAAGAAATGCTTGCAGAAAATAAACATTTTCTAACTTCTTTTGAGAATTTCTTGCCTGTTCTTTCTAAAAATAATAAGTTAATGAATGCTTTAGTAAAAAGGTGAAAATTATGTTGATAATTTTATTATTAATGTAAGTTAACCGTGTGGAACTAAAGAATATCATTCCACCTGAGGAAATTCAGTCTGCAATGGAAAAACAAATCAAGGCTGAACGTGACCGCCGCGAAACCTTGTTACAGGCGGACGGTCTTAAAGCATTAAAAGAAGCAGGGGTAGATGCTGCTGTTTTAGAACTTAAAAAATATGAAGCTTTAGTTAACCTTTCAAACGGCACCGCTTCAAAACTTATTATTCCAACG
>JAFYNC010000158.1 GCA_017549905.1 Clostridia bacterium
AAAAGGAAAGTCAAGGTCTTTTAGAATTAGTAAAAGTGTTTTCTGAGGAAATACTAAATGAAGACGGCAGCTTAAACCGAAAAATGTTAGCTCAAAAAGCCTTTTCAAGCAAGGAAAATACCGAGCTTTTAAATAAAACTATTTTTCCGTTTATAATAAACTTGGTAGAAAAAGAAATAATAGGCCAAGAAAAAGTTTTGCTTGATGCGCCAACCCTTTTTGAGAGCGGTATTAACAGTATGTGTTATAAAACTGTGGCAGTGTTAGCTGATGTTGATACAAGGCTTGCACGTATTATGAAGCGTGACAAGATTGATAAAGATTCTGCTATGCTACGTATAAATGCGGGCAAAAACGATGAATTTTATAAGCAAAATGCTGATTACATTCTTTATAATAACGGTAATTTAGATGAACTAGTTTTTAATTTTGAAACATTATTAAGGAGTTTTTGATATGAGTGAAAAATCAAAATCCGAAATTTTAAGAGAAGAACTTTTCTTAAAACGTAAAAACGGACGTCTTATTTCAGATGAAGAAATTCTAAAAAAGGCAGACGATTACTGCGTTGGTTACAAGCAGTTTTTAGACCTTGCAAAAACCGAACGCGAGGCTGTGAAAAACGCTGTTGATATGGCAAAAAAAGCAGGATTCACAGAATTCCAGCGTGGCAAGAAATATAATGCAGGAGATAGAGTATATTTCAATAACCGCGGCAAAACTGTTGCTTTTGCAGTTATCGGCAAGGAAAATGCTGAAAATGGTGTGAATATTACCGCAGCACATGTTGATTCTCCGCGTCTTGATTTAAAGCCTAATCCTTTGTATGAGGATATTGAATTAGCTCTTTTTAAAACACATTATTATGGTGGAATAAAGAAATATCAGTGGACTGCTATTCCTTTGGCTCTTCACGGTGTTTTTGCTTTGAAAGACGGCACAGTTAAAGAGGTTTCTATCGGTGAAAAGGATGATGAGCCCAAGTTTGTAATTAACGATTTATTGCCGCATTTGGCACAAGAACAGAGCAAACGCACTTTAAGTGAGGGTATTAAGGGCGAGGAGCTTAATGTTCTTGTTGGTAGTCATCCGTTTAAGGATGATAAGGGCAGTGAACTTGTGAAGCTTAACATTTTAAAGCTTTTAAATGAAAAATACGGTGTTACCGAAGCAGACTTTTTATCAGCAGAACTCGAAATGGTACCTGCCACAAAGGCTTGTGATATAGGTTTTGACCGCTCACTTGTCGGCGCTTACGGTCAGGACGACCGCGTTTGCGCTTATCCTGCACTTACTGCTGTATTAGAGGTCGAAGTTCCTCAAAAAACTGCTATAGCTATTCTTGCTGATAAGGAGGAAATCGGTTCTGAGGGAAATACAGGTCTTAATTCCGATTTCTTAAAGCATATTATTGGCGATATTTCAAAAATGCAGGACTGCGATTACACAGTAGCGCTCAGAAATTCAAAATGCCTGTCTGCCGATGTTAATGCGGGTACTGACCCCACATTCCAGGATGTAATGGAAAGAAGAAACGCATCATTCTTAAATTACGGTGTGGTTGTTACTAAATATACCGGTGCGAGAGGAAAATCAAGCACATCGGACGCTTCTGCAGAATATGTTGCAGAAATCAGAAATATGCTTGATAATGCGGGTATAGTTTGGCAAAGCGGCGAGCTTGGTCGTGTAGACCTTGGTGGCGGCGGTACAGTTGCTATGTATATTGCAAATATGGGTGTAGATGTTGTTGACTTGGGTGTTCCTGTCCTTTCAATGCATGCGCCTTTTGAAACAACAGCTAAGTTTGATATTTATATGTGCTATAGAGCAATGTATGAATTTATGAAATAATTTTTCAAAACGGATTAATTTGTAAATATTAAAAACTTAAAAAACGTGCAATCTATAATCAGGGTGATTATTTTGAAGATTGCACGTTTTTTTATTAAAACATTTTTTATAATTGCACTGACACTTAGCTTTGCAGTATTCGGCGCAATAGCATATTTGGAAGCAAATATAAGTAAAGAATATAAAATTAAAAAGGGCGATACGCTTACAATAGATACCAAAATACCTGTAACTGCCGTTTTTGAGGGCGCAGAGCTTTCGGCCAAAAACACGCTTTCTACAGTTGGCAGAGAATATGAGGTTAATCTTAAAGCCTTTGGTTTAATACCCTTTTCAACAGTTAATGTTGAGGTGGTTGATGAAATGCAGGTAGTTGTACTTGGAAACCCGTTTGGTATGAAAATTTATACCGAGGGTGTTTTGGTTGTGGATATGACCGATGTATGCACCGGTAGCGGCTCTTATAATCCCGCGCGTGAGGCAGGTATTAAAAAAGGTGACTATATAATTTCGGTAAACGGCACTAAGGTATATACAAATGAGGATTTAAGTAAAATTGTTGAAAAATCAAACGGCGCTAAAATGAATTTTCTTGTAATGCGCGAGGGCAAGAAAATTCATATAAATTTTTGCGCCGCAAAAGATGTTGAAACAGGTAGTTATAAAATCGGAATATGGATTAAAGACAGTAGCGCAGGTATAGGAACACTAACCTTTTACAGTCCCGCAACTAATATGGTGTGTGGACTTGGCCACGGCATCTGCGATGATGATACAGGCACACTTTTAGAACTGAAATCAGGTGAAATTGTAGATGCACAGATAATTTCGGTTCAAAAAGGTGAAGTGGGAAGCCCAGGTAAGCTTAACGGCAAGCTTGGTTATGAAAAAATAGGTGATACATATAAGCCTATAGAAAGTGAAAGTGTTAATCCTAATGGATATAAAATAAGACGAGAAATAAAATTATTGCTAGATTATTTAGAAAAATATCTATCCATTGATAAGGACAATAATTATAAGTTAGATAAAATTACATTAAAAGGCAATAATGTAGAAAAAATATTTAAAACGCTCATGGGAAGACCAGAAAGATTTGAAGTGGATTATTTTGGACAAGGGTTGTTTTGTGATGATGTATTAGAATCACAGATGCAATCGGTAGCAGCAAAATTATCAAAAGAAGAAATTAAGAATCAAAGATTTTTGAGTAAATTACTAATTATGTTGGGACTTAAAAAAGGTGTTATTCATGAAAGTGCATGGATAGAAGGTAGCATTGTTCGCAATGGTGAAAAGATATCATATAATC
>JAFYNC010000159.1 GCA_017549905.1 Clostridia bacterium
AAAATGCTATAGATACAAGGTAAATGACAATCATAAGAGTGATAGAACTAAGGTTCAAGTCCTGCTACACGATATAAAAAGAAAAATCCAAACTCAACCAAAAGGTCGAATTTGGATTTTTGGTCTGAGTGACAGGACTTGAACCTGCGGCCTCTACCACCCCAAGGTAGCGCGCTACCAATCTGCGCCACACCCAGATTTATATAAGTTTTATAATAGGATAAACTAATGTTTTTTTGCAACACATCCGCGCGCTACGCTTACTCTTGAAACAATCTCGCACTGCTCACTGCCGTTTGCATTGCTCGTGTTTCGGCGCCTTTTCGTTTTCCCTTAATCTGCCACCGGCAGCGGTCAAACTCAAAGCTACCAATCTGTGCCACACCCAGATGTTCTAAGTAATAAGTAAGAGGTAAGAAGTAATAGGTGATTCTTACCGAACAAATGACATTATATCACAAATTTTCTGTTTGTCAACAGAAAATTTGCACCGATATTCAGCATATCGGTGCAAAAAAGATTTAATTAATCAACGAAACCTGATTCAACCAAAGCTACAAGACCTTCAAGAGCTTCTTTTTCATCAGAACCATCAACAATAATCTTAATTGAAGTGCCGCCAACAATACCGAGAGAAAGAACACCAAGCAAACTCTTAGCGTTTACTTTTCTTTCATCCTTTTCAACCCAGATTGAAGACTTATATTCATTAGCCTTCTGAATGAAAAAGGTTGCGGGACGAGCATGAAGACCAACTTGATTTTGAATTACAACATCTTTAACGCACATAGTAAAATCTCCTTAACGTATAGAGTTTAAACAGTCTTAAATATTATGTCACTATTATACCATAATTAATGCTAAAGTCAATTATTTGTTAATAAGTTCTAATAATTATCCAACATTTACCGTTACGCTCGTGTCGTATTTGTGAGTTTTTAATAGAATTTTAGTTTATTACTTTTTTTCGAAATGTTTTTTAAGTAATTTTTTATCTTTTTCGGACAAATTTTCCTCTGTTAGCATATCGGGTCTGCGCTCAAGTGTGGTGAGTATTGACTGCACTTTTCGCCAATCGTTAATCTTAGCGTGATTGCCCGAAAGCAAAACCTCAGGCACTTCGCGGTCGTTCCAAACGGCAGGCTTTGTATATTGCGGATATTCAAGCAGCCCTGCAAAATGGCTTTCTTCTTCAAAGCAAATATCGTCTGACAAGACGCCGGGCAACATTCTGCAAACGGCATCGGCAACAGTAAGAGCTGGCAGCTCGCCGCCTGTTAGCACAAAATCGCCGATAGATAATTCTTCATCAACAATTTCATCAATAACACGTTGGTCGATACCTTCATAATGACCGCAAAGAAGAACAACCCTGTCAAGTTTCGAGAGTTCTATCGCTTTTCTTTGGTCGAATACCTTGCCTTTCGGTGACATATATATAAGGTGTGGTTTTGGCTCACCCTCGTTATAAAGGCTTTTATAACAATTATAGATAGGAGAAGCCGCCATAATCATACCCATACCGCCGCCATAAGGTGTATCATCAACCTTATTATGCTTATTGCCTGAAAAATCGCGGATATTTGTGCACACGATTTCAACCTTACCTGCTTTTTGAGCTCTGCCGATAATACTTTCGTTCATAACAGTTTGGCACATTTCGGGGAAAAGGGTTAAAATATCAATCCTCATCATCAAAAATCCCCTTTAAAGCTCTGATTTTAAGAACGGCATTTTCAACATCAACCGAAACTATAACCTCATCAATAGCAGGAACTAAATATTCCTTACCGTCGCGGCTTATATGCCATACATCGTTAGCGCCTGTTGCCGAAACATCTGTAAGTGTTCCTAAAATGAGATTTGTATCGGCGTCATAAACGGTGCAATCAATAAGATCATCAATAAAATATCTGCCTTTTGGCAGTTTTGCATCCTTGCGGTCGATATAAATAACTTTATTTCTTAAGGTTTCAGCTTTTTCTATACTGTCAACACCCTTTATTGCCATAAGCACAACATTACCGTGTGCATTTGCAGAGGTGACCGTTAGCTTATTTTCACCGTTATTATCGGTATATATGTATTTAAATTGCTTTAAAAAATCTGCCGAGTCGCACCAAGGCTGAACCCTAAGCATACCCTTTACACCGTGAGTACCTACGATTTTTCCGGTTTCAAGAAACTTCTTCAAGGTTTATCCTCCAAAATGTTTTTTAATATTTTAACACATTATATTTAGAAATTCAAGAAATACATATAATGTAAAAAAAGCAAAAAATTTGCAAAATTTTGAAGTTTTTTATTGACGGCAGAAAAAAATAGTAGTATTCTAATAAAATAGACCATACGAAAGGAAAATATATCTATGTTTAAATCAGCTTATTTAGAGAGAGTTTATAACGAAGTTGCGACAAAAAATGCAACTGAGCCGGAATTCTTGCAAACAGTTAAAGAGGTTTTAGAATCTTTAGAGCCTGTTATCGAGCAAGAGCCTAAATTTGAAAAATACGGCGTAATCGAAAGAATGGTAGAGCCTGAGCGTTTAATCAGCTTTCGTGTTTCTTGGGTAGATGATAACGGCAAGGTTCAGGTTAACCGCGGCTACAGAGTACAGTTTAATTCTGCTATCGGTCCTTACAAGGGCGGTATCAGACTTCACCCCTCTGTAAATGCTTCTATTATGAAGTTCTTAGGTTTCGAGCAGACCTTTAAGAACAGCCTTACAGGCCTTCCTATGGGCGGCGGTAAGGGCGGTTCTGACTTTGATCCCCGCGGTAAGAGTGAGGGTGAAGTTATGCGCTTCTGCCAGAGCTTTATGACCGAGCTTTCAAAGCACATCGGTCCTGATACCGACGTTCCCGCAGGTGATATTGGTGTGGGCGCACGTGAGGTTGGCTTTATGT
>JAFYNC010000160.1 GCA_017549905.1 Clostridia bacterium
ACTTATGGATAAGCATGATACTATCGGTATTGATGCAGTTGCAATGTGTGTTAATGACATTATTTGTGTTGGCGCAAAACCTCTTTTCTTCCTTGACTATATTGCATGCGGTAAAAATATACCCGAAAAAATTGCGGAGATAGTTAGCGGTGTTGCTGAGGGTTGCGTTCAGTCAGGCGCTGCACTTATTGGTGGTGAAACTGCAGAACATCCGGGTATGATGCCTGCTCATGATTACGACCTTGCAGGTTTTGCTGTTGGTATTGTTGATAAGAAAAAAGTGCTCGATAATAAAACTATGGAAGAAGACGATGTAATTATCGCTCTTGCTTCTTCAGGTGTTCATTCTAATGGTTTTTCTCTTGTTCGTAAGGTTTTTGATGTTGAAAATTGTGACCTTAACAAAACCTATGATGAACTTGGCGGTAAATCCTTAGGCGAAACACTTCTCACTCCTACCAAAATTTATGTAAAACCTGTTCTCGCTTTATTAGACAATGTTAAAGTACGTGCCATTTCTCATATTACAGGCGGCGGATTTTATGAAAATATTCCGAGAAGTATTCCCGATGGTTTCGGCGCTGAAATAATTAAAGAAAACATTAAAGTTCTTCCTATATTTGAACTTTTACAGAAGACTGGTAATATTCCTGAGAGAGATATGTACAATACATATAATATGGGTGTTGGTATGAGCATTGTTGTAGCTCGTGAAGACGCTGATAAAGCGCTCGAAATCCTTAAAGCTCAGGGTGAAGATGCTTATATTATAGGTAAAATTGTAAAATCAGAAAATAAAATTACTATTATTTAAGGATAGAGATATGAAAAACATTTCTGTTTTGGTTTCGGGCGGCGGAACAAATCTACAGGCGCTTATTGACGCTCAGAATAACGGTATTATTAAATCGGGAAAAATTAATTTAGTAGTTTCAAATAATCCTGATGCCTTTGCCCTCGGGAGAGCAGAAAAAGCCGATATTAAGGCTTTGGTTTGTAATAAAAAGGAATTAGGAACTGATTTTGAGGATACTCTGATTAAAATTTTAGAAGATAATAATACTGATATTATTGTTCTTGCAGGATTTATGTGTATTTTAAGTGAAAAATTCACTTCACATTTTGCAAATCGTATTATTAATGTTCATCCTTCACTTATCCCCTCTTTTTGCGGCAAAGGTTTTTATGGACTGCGCGTTCATGAAGCTGCTTTGGAATATGGAGTTAAGGTTACAGGTGCTACAGTACATTTTGTAAACGAAATTCCCGATGGCGGCAAAATTATAATGCAAAAATCTGTTGAAATTAAAGACGGTGATACCCCCGAAATTTTACAAAAGCGTGTTATGGAGGAGGCTGAATGGAAAATTCTGCCCCTTTCATTAGAAAAAGTTTGCAGTGAAAATTAATTTGAGGTGTAAAAAATGGCTTTATATGATTTAAAAACTCTACTTAGCGAAAATTCATACCCAGGCAGAGGAATTATTATTGGTAAATCTGCTGACGGAAAAAGCGCTTTAATTGCTTACTTTATTATGGGCAGAAGCGAAAACAGCCGTAACCGCATTTTCGAGCGTTTTGATGGCGGTATGCGCACAAAAGCTTTTGATGAATCAAAGCTTTCCGACCCAAGTCTTATAATTTATAATCCATATTTAAAGCTTGGTGATACCGATATTATTACAAACGGTGACCAGACTAATACTATCTATGATTTTATGAAAGATGGTCAAACCTTTGAAGAGGCTCTTTATACACGTGAATTTGAGCCTGATTCCCCCAACTTTACACCTCGCATTTCAGGTGCTGTATATTACGGCTTTGGTAAGGAAATGTTTTCTTACAAGCTCTCTATTTTAAAAAGTGCCAACGGCAGACCTTCGGTTTGCAACAGATATTTTTATAATTATGGCACTGAAAACGGAATTGGTCATTTTATTCATACATATAAGTGTGATGGTAATCCTATTCCCTCTTTTTATGGCGAGCCTGAGGAGATTGAACTTCCAAATACTGCCGAAGAATTAGCAGACATTGTTTGGAAAAATCTTAATGAGGATAATAAGGTTTCACTTTTTATTCGTCAAGTACCTCTTGATAACAGTGAACCCACAGAAATAATTATTAACAAGAATAACTAAGGAGCATAAATATGAAAGATTTTGAACTTAAATATGGTTGTAACCCCAACCAAAAGCCTGCAAAAATCTTTATGGCTGACGGCAGCGAATTACCTATTGAAATTCTTTGCGGCAGACCGGGATATATCAATTTTCTTGATGCATTTAACTCTTGGCAGTTAGTAAAAGAGCTTAAAGAGGCATTGGGACTTCCCGCTGTAACTTCTTTTAAACACGTTAGTCCTACAAGTGCTGCGGTTGGAACAAAGCTTTCAGATAAGCTTAAAAAAGCTTGCTTTGTAGACGACATTGAAGGTCTTGATGAATCTCCCCTTGCTTGTGCATATGCTAGAGCCAGAGGTACTGATAGAATGTGTTCTTTTGGTGACTGGGTTGCTCTTTCTGATGTATGCGATGTTACAACAGCTTTGCTTATAAAACGTGAGGTTTCTGACGGTGTTATTGCTCCCGGTTATGAGCCCGAAGCACTTGAAATTTTGAAATCAAAGAGAAACGGGAATTATAATATTGTTAAAATTGATCCCGATTATGTTCCTGCAGAAATTGAGCATAAACAGGTCTACGGCATTACTTTTGAGCAAGGCAGAAACAATTTTGTAATTAATGAGGAATTGCTTTCAAACCTTGTAACTGAAAATAAAAACTTGCCTGACAGCGCAAAAAGAGATTTGATTATTTCTCTTATCACTTTAAAATACACCCAGTCTAACTCTGTGTGCTTTGCAGTTGATGGCCAAGCTATCGGCGTTGGTGCCGGTCAACAGTCGCGTATTCACTGTACACGTCTTGCAGGCAGCAAGGCTGACACTTGGTTCTTACGTCAACATGATAAGGTATTAAATCTTCCTTTCATACCCGATATTGCAAGACCTACAAGAGATAATGTTATTGACGGATACATTAACAGAAATGAAGAAGATGTTTGCGCTGACGGAAATTGGCAAAAGTACTTTGTTACTAAACCCGAGCCTCTTACAGATGCGGAAATCAAAGAGTATTTAAGCACTATTAAAGGTGTTGCTTTAGGCTCAGATGCTTTCTTCCCGTTTGATGATAATATTGAACGCGCTTACAGAAGCGGTGTTTCATATATAGCAGAGCCCGGCGGTTCTATCCGTGACGATGCAGTTATTGATTGTTGCAATAAATACGGAATTGCTATGGCATTCACAGGAATGCGTTTATTCCATCACTAATTTATTTAAGGAGTATTAATATGAATTTTTTTGAAGAACTTAAGAATTTTGATTTAGAAGTAGCTAATGCTTGTGATAAGGAATTACAGCGTCAAAGACATAATATTGAGCTTATTGCCTCAGAAAATATTGTTTCTCCTGCTGTTCTTTTGGCTGCTGGCGGCGTTCTCACTAATAAGTATGCAGAAGGATATCCCACCAAGCGTTATTATGGCGGTTGTCAGTGTGTTGACGTTGTTGAGGATATTGCTCGCGAGCGCGCTAAGAAGCTTTTTGGTTGTAATTTTGCAAACGTTCAGCCTCATAGCGGTGCTAATGCAAACCTTGCAGCCTTCTTCGCGCTTATTAATCCGGGTGATACTGTAATGGGTATGAATTTGCAACAAGGCGGTCACCTTTCACACGGTTCACCAGTTAATATTTCAGGTAAATATTTTAACATTGTACCTTATGGTGTTAATAATGACACTGAAATGATTGATTACGATGAAATGCGTAATATTGCACTTGAGTGCAAACCTAAACTTATAGTTGTTGGCGCTTCTGCTTATTCTCGTGTTATTGATTTCCCACGTTGCAGAGAAATTGCAGATGAGGTTGGAGCTTATTTAATGGTAGATATGGCTCACATTGCAGGTCTTATCGCTGCAGGTGTTCATCCCTCACCTATCCCTTATGCACACGTTGTTACCACAACCACTCATAAAACTTTAAGAGGTCCAAGAGGCGGTATGATTCTTTGTAATGACGAAGAAATTTATACTAAAATAAACAAAGCAGTATTCCCTGGCACTCAAGGTGGTCCTTTAATGCATATTATTGCGGCAAAGGCTGTAGCTCTTGGTGAAGCTTTAACTGATGAGTATAAAGAGTATCAGAAACAAGTGGTTAAAAATGCTGCTGCGTTAGCTGAGGCACTTAAAAACGAAGGATTCGAATTAGTTTCAGGCGGTACTGATAATCACCTTATGCTCTTAAAACTTGTTAATGAAGGTATTACAGGTAAAGAACTTGAACACAGACTCGATGAGGTTCATATTACTGCTAATAAAAATACAGTTCCAAATGACCCACAATCACCATTTGTTACAAGCGGTGTAAGATTAGGAACTGCAGCAGTTACGACAAGAGGTTTTACTACAGACGATATGAAAATCGTAGGCGAAATAATTACTAACGTTGTTAAATATTCTGATGATAAAGCTATTATGGATAAATCAGCACAAATGGCGTTAGACCTTTGCAAAAAATATCCACTATA
>JAFYNC010000161.1 GCA_017549905.1 Clostridia bacterium
CTTTCGTGAACGAAGTAATTATTATTTTTCATTATCAAATCTCCCACAAAAATCAGTAGATGCAACATTTGCAATGGGGAGTTTTACAGGTGTGCCGTCTGCTGCTGATTTATAAATCGCAAGAATCATTTCCAGTGCATTTCTGCCTGCAACAGCGTCGACGTAAGGTTTGCGGTCGGTCTTGATTGCATCAATAACATCAGCATATAAACTTGTATGACCGTTGCCGTAAACATTGCTTGTCTGTTCTTCAAGACCTTTGTTTTTCTGGTCTTCATCGGTTTCATCGGCAAAATCCCAAACATCAATATTATTGGTTGATTTGCCTCCTAACTTAACGGTGCCGTTTTCGCCAAAAAGATAAAGAGTTTCTTCGAGATTTTTAGGGTATACATTTGTGGTACCTTCAATGGTAGCAACTGCACCGTTTTTAAAGGTTACAACCGCCATTCCGATATCTTCACACTCTAAGTAATGGTGTTGTTGCTGTTTGGTTACGCCGTAAACAGTGTCAACCTCGTTACCCATCATCCAACGGAGCAAATCGATACCATGGATACATTGATTCATAAGACAACCACCGTCTTCAGCCCAAGTGCCGCGCCAAGGTGCCTGTGTATAGTAATCTTTATTTCTGTTCCAACGCACATGAATACTGCCATGGGAAATCTTACCAAAACGGCCTTTTTCAACTGCTTTTCGCATTTGCTGAACAGCTATATTAAATCGATTTTGATGACAGGCCGAAACCTTAACACCCTTTTCCTCGCTTAACTTAATAATCTTCTCAGCGTCGTCGATACTCATTGCCATAGGCTTTTCAATTATAACATTAATACCCTTTTCAATACAGTAAAGAGCAATTTCGGCGTGTGCACCACTGCTTGTGGCAATAGCAACAAGTTCTAATTCTGGATGTTCCGAAATCATTTGTTTATAATCAGCATATCTTGCAATTTCGGTATCGTTCTGCAGGTCGTGTTTAGCCAATAACTCCTCAATTTTTTGAAGCTCAATATCACAAGCCGCCACAAACTCCAAACCGTTATTTAAAACCGCTTTCACGTGATTTGTTGCAATTCTTCCGCAACCGATTAATGCATATTTCATAATATACCTTCCTATTTTAAAACTATTTCTTTCAATGCTTTAACAATTTTTTCGCCCGAATGACCATCGCCAAACGGTTTATAATCAGGTGAAATCACCTGCGGTGTCTTTAACTTATTAATTATATCATCAAAATCCGGTTTTGACAAGTCATTTCTTCCATCAACCATTGTTTCAGGCCAAATAACACAGTCAAACACCGTGACACACTTCTTGCCGGCAAAAAATGCTTCACGCTGAAGTCCGCCCGAATCGGTAACAATTTTCTTTGCACCGTTAACAAGCGAAATTGATGTAAGATAACCAACCGGCTGTGTAAGTATAATATTTTCAAAGCCGTTTTCATTACAAATTGCAACCGCCCTGTCCTTATTACGTGGATGAACAGGATAAATTGTCGGTGCATCAAGACTATTCATAGCCTTTAAAATGGCAGTTAACTTTTCATCCGTATCGGTATTTTCCTGTCTGTGACAAGTAAGATAATAAAATTCTTGGGGACGAACAAATTCTTTACCATCAACACGAGTAATTGCATTTTTTTGTTCATCGGTGATTTGACTGCCATAATACAAAAATGCATCATACATTGGGTCCCCAACAAGCTCAGCCTTATCTAAAAGACCTTCTTTTGCCAAAAAGTCCATAGCAGACTGTGTACAGGTTAAAAGCTTAGTGGAAACATGGTCGGTACAAATGCGGTTTACTTCTTCGGGATTATCCAAAGTTCCGAGGCGGTTGCCTGCTTCAACATGGCAAACAGGAATATGTAATTTAACCGCTGCTAAAGCTGCCGCTACAGTTGAGTTTGTATCGCCGTAAACCAACAATACATCGGGTTGTTCTTTAAGCATTACTTCTTCAATGGCTTCCATCATTCTGCCTGTCATTTTACCGTGACTGCCACCCGAAATTCCTAAATTATAATCAGGCTTGGGAATATTCAATTCTTCAAAGAAAATATCCGACATATTATAATCATAATGCTGACCGGTATGCACCAAAATCTGTTGCATATCGTCACTAAGACAGCGAGAAACCACCGCCGCCTTAATAAACTGAGGCCTCGCCCCGACTACTGTTAAAATTTTCATAAAATTCACCTTTAAGTAATTTCAGCTAATTCACAATTTTTTTCATTTTCTCTTGTTTTTTATCAAAACTGATAAAATACATGATTTCCAAAACCACAACAAACGCCGTAACACAAAGTGTAGCAATTGCGGCGCCTATTGACCCCAACATTAAAATAAATGTCAAGTTCAAAATAATATTCAATACTCCCGAAATAATTGTGTGTATCAAATTTATTTCATATTTCTTTAATACCGCTATAGCATTACCTAACAATTTCCTCAAAAAAGCACAGATAAAATAATTAATTGCCAAAACTCTAACTATAGGAACACATGTTAAATATTTTTCGCCATATACAATCTGTATCATTAATGGTGCAAAAACAAAAATACCAATTCCGGTAATGGTGGCAAAACCCAAAAATACTTTCGATATATTTAAAATGTACTTCTTAAAACTTTGCCAACCTTCTGAATAAGATTTCACCATTTTAGGGTAATAGTATATTATCAAACCGCTTGGAATAAACAAACATGCATTCGGCAAAACCGTCGCCACATGATAATCTGCCAAAATTTCAGAATCAGACAGAATTAAGCCCAAACAAGTTACATCCAACAGTAATAATGCATTAGACGTAAAATTAGTGATTGAAGTCACAAAGCCATATCTTTTCAGTTCCCTTTTTCTATCCTTTGATAATGGCTTGGATTTTAAAACCGATAAATCAAATAATTTCTTTTTCTTCGCAATTACAAAAACAACTATACAGCAAATACCTTGTGAAAAATAGGTTGAAAATATTAATCCATATATATTCCAAATATAAGTAAAAAGCAAGTTACCAAAAAGAATTGTTGCTGCACTGACAATATTCACAGTAGCAAAGGCTTTGTTTTGACCTTGAACTCGCAAAATTGACTGAAAACAATTTACGATATATATCAAAAACGGATAAAACGACATCATAAAAAGGAATCTTGAAGCCTCAACATCTCCGGAATACATTTTAAAAAAAGCAAGCAATACCACTATCAAAGATAATAGCACATTAATGCCCATTCCATATATAATACTATACCTATATATTTGATTTTTCTTTTGCTCACTAATGTTTTCGCTACAAAATTGTATTATTGCACCCGACAAACCAAAACCTATAAATACCGTGAGGTATGAATATAAATTATGTGCATCTACATAATTACCGTACAGGTCTTTAGGTAAAAAACGAATTACCAACATTGAAGACAGCAATGCAAAAACGTTTGCAATCACATTGCTGCCAAAAATATGAAACAATCCGCCTTTATAAACACCCTTGATTGTACTTAGTACTTTTTCAATCAAAAAATCGCCCCTATTTATTTAAAGATAAATATTTTTATAAAATATTTAATTCTTTATAAATTTCAATCTGTCTCTCCATAGAATAATTCATCTTAACATAATCAACCGCTTCCGAATTTTCTTTTGGTGGAGAGTTGAAAATCTCATTAAAGGTTTCTATAATATCATTAACATCCCTGCTTTTAGGGGTGTGTACATAAGGAAAGTTATAACAGTATACAACCTCTCTGCCACTCCCCAAAGCCTCAAGCATCATTACAGGTAAACCGTCGTGCTCAGGAAATCTGAACAATACCGAACATTTAGCGTACAAATTTTTAAGTTCAGTGGCATTTAAGTAACCGCTATAGTACATATTCGGAAGCTTTTCTGTGTCATTCTTGCCCTCGTTTGCAATAATATAAAAATCAATATTTTTAAAGTGCTCTGCAATTTTTTTAACCAAAGATATTCCATAAAAATCCTCTCGAAATTCTGGTATATACGATAATACGCTATGCTTTTTAGGCGCAGGTATGGTTTCGCAAAAAAAGTCAGGTGGGAAAATAGGTACAACTACACTTTCTATTTTTATATTTTTAAGTTCCTCCTGCAAATGATCACTGACAACTAAATTAATGCAGTTTTTGTTTATCACCTTTTTGGTCTCGTTATATCTTTTTGTATATGTTAGCACATCGGTACCTATCCAGTGAACTATTATTTTCTTTTTCAAAAACATAGCCAACTTTAAAAAGGCGGATTTGCTTATATC
>JAFYNC010000001.1 GCA_017549905.1 Clostridia bacterium
CTCCAAAACCGTTTGTGAGGGTTCGAATCCTTCTACCCCTGCCAAAACGAAAATCCTGTCGATTATTGTCGGCAGGATTTTCGTTTTGTATTATTCACTATTCATTTTTCATTATTCATTCGACAGGATTTCGGGTGAATATTGAATGATGAAATCGCTTCGCTGATGAATAATGAATAATTGATTTATGTTATAGTTTTTGCTATAATATAGGAAAAGGCGGTGCTTTAAATGAAAGAAAATTTACTTATAGATAAATCTATTGCTTTTGCGGCAAGAATAGTAAAACTGCATCAGCATTTAATTAAAAATAAAAAAGAAACAGTAATTTCAAAACAAATAGTCCGCAGTGGTACAAGCATAGGCGCAAACATAAACGAAGCAAACTACGGTCAAAGTAAAGCGGATTTTATTTCTAAAATGCACATAGCTTTAAAAGAAACTGCCGAAACAGAGTATTGGATTAAGTTGCTTTATATGTCTGAATATATCGATAACAAAATTAGTAATTCTTTGCTTGAAGATTGTTTAGAAATAAAACGAATCTTAATCGCCTCTATTAACACTGCAAAGGAAAACAACAAATGATATACTTAAAACCAATAACACTTGAAAATATAAATGATTTAAAAAATACATCGTACGATAATATGTCTCTTGAGCAAAAAGAAAAAATGATAACCGAGAGCATAAATAAAATTCACAATAATATGTATTTTGAATTTTTAGTGGTATATAGAAACGATGTTGTAATTGGATTTATGAACCTTTTCGCTCACTCGAAACACATTATAAGTTGCGGACCGACTATTAAAGATGAATTTAAATGTAAAGGATTTGGCTTTAAGGCAGAACAGTTAGCGTTAAAATATGCTAAGGAAAAAGGATTTACTATTGCGGTTGGTGGTGTTGATGATAATAATATAGCAAGTATACGATTACATGAAAAATTAGGATTTGAATTAGATAGAAAATACCCTAATAAACAAGGAAGAACTATTAGGTTATATATTAAAGTGATATAGTTCTTTAATATGTAGTGGTTAGAACACATAGGTGAAAATTTAGAACAACTTCGAATTTGCGCAACCCTTTCAAAACCAAAAACCTGTCGATTATTGTCGGCAGGTTTTTGGTTTGGATTATTCTTTTTTCAATATTCACTATTTATCATTTACTAGACAGGATATCGCCAATTACAACCAAAATTTCTGTTTTATTTGAATCTTTTCAATGCAAAGTGAACCTTTTAACCCATTTATATAAATTAAATATTATGCTTTGTGTTAGACTATACCTTATTTGTTGAAAATATACATTAAATTGGTGTTTTTAACCCTTTTTTGTCTTGACAGATATTTTTAATTATTGTATTATATGTTTAAAGTACGTGAATTGTATTTTACTATATTTTTAGAGGTGTCACTTATGTCAAATTTTATTCCTTATCCATTTTATCACGACGATGTGCCAATTGATATTTCGTTTATTTTCGAGGATGAAAAGCCCGCCGGAAAACATGGATTTTTAAAAGTAGATGGTAAAGATTTTGTGTTTGAAGATGGCTCAAAAGTTAAGTTTTGGGGCACTAATTTCAATGGTTGGGGTTGCTTCCCTGAACACGATTATGCCGAAAAATTAGCAAAGAGGATTGCTAAACTTGGTATAAATCTTGTGAGATTCCATCAGTTAGATGCTCAATGGCATACACCGAATATTTTCTCATTCACAAAGGGCAAAAGAATGACCGGTGGAAAATTAGACCCCGAGAGTATGGACAGACTTGACTATCTTATTTATTGCCTTAAAAAAGAAGGTATATATTGCTATATGGATATGTTCACATATAGAAAATTCAAGTCTGACGAAGGCGTAGAAAACGCTAAAGCACTTGGAGATGCCGCAAAATGTATGAGCGTTTTCAGCGATAAACTCATTGAATTGCAAAAAGAATTTTGTGAAGAACTTTGGACTCATGAAAACCCATATACAAAATTACGCTATGCAGATGACCCTGTCTTCGTAATGGCGGAAATATGCAATGAATGTGACCTTTTTTCAGGTGGTCAATTTAAGAATATGCCGGAACCTTATAAAACCGAATTCATTAATAAATTCGCAAATTGGCTTGAAGAAAACAATTATGAAGAAAAGGTTCAAGATTTTGACATTTATGATTTTAACAATGAAATTCTAATTGATTTTAAAATTCATCTTCAAGAGCTTTATTACAAAGAATTGTATTCATGCATGAGAAATTGCGGTATAAAGTTCCCTATAACAGGTAATAACTGGCAGTCATCACCCGCTAATGCAAAAACTCAACTTATGACCGATTATTTTGATGGTCACGCTTATCATTATAATTGGAGTTGGAAAGAATTTGAAAAGCGTTGTGCGAATAATTCAATAACTAAAAATAACGTAGATGCTGTTGTTAATAGTACCAGCGATGACGTAATAACTCCTTATTCGTACCTTTGGTCTTGTGCTGTATTGGCAGCTGAAGATAAACCTACTTTTGTTTCCGAATGGGATATGCCTTGGCCTAATCATTATAGAGCAGAATCAGTGCTTTATTCAGCCGCTCTCGGTTTGCTTCAAGGCTGGTCAGGTTTTGCTATTCATACATATTCATACTCTTCAAGACTTGAAAGAATGAATATGATAGGAAGAGAAATTGCCTCTGAAAAAATAGGTGGTGTACCATATCGTCAAGGTGTTTTCAGTGCTTGGAATGACCCTGCAAAATTCGGTTTGTTCTACCATGCGGCGCTAATGACAAGACGTGGTGATGTAGCCATGGCTAAAAACACAATTAAGGTTAAGCCATTCTCAAGAGTTAATTGGAATCACGATGAAATTATGGCAAATATCGAAAAATCCGCAATTGTATCTGACCTTTCTTTTGAAAGTTTTTCTTCTAAAGACGATAAGCCTGTTTTTGAAAATGAAATAATTTCTGATACTGGTGAACTTCTTATTGACCGCAAAAAGAACTACGGCTATATTAACACACCAATGACTAAATGCGCTTATGGTTTCTTGGGTAAACAAGGTGCTATAGACCTTTCAGGCGTTAAGGTAAACTGTGAAACCGATTTTGCAGTTATTGCAATGAGTTCGCTTTCTGATTCTGATATTTCGCATTCAGATAATATTTTACTTACAACTGTAGGTAGAGCACAGAACACAAATGTTAAGTTTATGGGTGATTTAACTGTCGATCAGGGTGAACCGCCTATAACCGTTGAAGTTATTAAAGCAGAAATTGAAATCGAAACTGATGTTGACGGTTTGAATGTTTGGGCTATTAGTCCGGAAGGTTTCTATATAGGAACTGTAGCGAAAACTTATGAAAACGGAAAACTTAAATTCACCGTAGGCAACAATACTCAGTCAATGTATTACTTAATTGTTAAGGAGTAATCATTATGTTAAAAATTGGTTGGGGAAAAAGAGATTTTTCAACAGATAAGCCTATTGTAATTTCAGGTCAGAGTTATCTTCGCTTTAGTAAAGGCGTTATGGATCCTGTTATGGCAACAGCGCTTACCATTGATGACGGAAACGATTATGTAATATTTGTTTCAATAGATGCAGTTACAGTTTTTAAAGATGTATTAAATTCTGTAAAAGAAGAAGTGGCTTTGAAAAATCCGTCTATCGATACCTCTAAAATTATCATAAATGCAACACATACGCATGCAGGTCCTTTTGTTAATAAAGGTGAAGATTTAGGAGGTTGGGGCAAACTTTCAGAATTGCCGCACGATGGCATTGAAATTACTCCTCCAGGCGAATATTTTGATTTCTTTATTAATCAGGTAAGCGATGCGGTTTGTGAGTCATTCGAAAGCAGAAAAGAAGGCTATATCTCTTATGGTTACGGATATGCGGTAGCAGCTCACAACCGCCGCGCAG
>JAFYNC010000162.1 GCA_017549905.1 Clostridia bacterium
AAAGAGGACTCATTGAGTCCTCTTTCTTATATATTAAGTTTAGTTTCTCTTGCATAAAAGAAAATATACTGCTGTATAATTCCAGCATATTTTTTAACTTCCTCTGGCAAATCTCCGTCAAAAAGTTTTTCCATGGCGCGTTTTATCCATACGTCCTTGGGAAATGCCTCAATATGTTCGTGTGAGAAAAGGAGCGCGCAGTCGGCAACCTTTGGGCCTACACCTGTAATTTTCATAAGTTCATTACGGGCATCATCTATTGGTAAATCCTTTAAGGTGTTTAAATTAATTTCACCGTTTGATACCTTGGTTGCGGCATCTAAAATATATTTTGCTCTAAAACCTGCGCGTAAAACCGCCAAATCATCAAGTGTTAATGATGCGATTTTTTCTGCAGAAGGAAAGGTATAGTAATTATCTATTTTCTCACCGAAACTTTCGCAAAGTCTTGAAATTATACCTTTAATCCTTTTTATATTATTATTTTGCGAAATTATAAATGAGCAAAGTGTTTCCCAAGGCTCTTGGTTTAGCACCCTGATACCACGTCCAAATTTGGATGCGGCTTTTAGAACTTCATTGCCCGATACGGCATTAACTATTTCTTCATAATCACGGTTAAGGTCGAAATATTTTACCCAAATATTATCAAAATCCTCTGGGGTTGTTATGTAAAACTATTGTGCCGTCTAAAAGCTTTTCAATTTTAAGATATTTATTGTAAGCCACGCCGTGCCAACAGTTATCACTTAGCTCTTCCCAACGAAAAGCCTGACCGCAGTCAAGCGTGTGGGGCAGAGAAAAACTTTCAACACCGGTTATATAAACAGAGTTATTTTTAAATTCTCTATAAAACATAAAATCACCTCTTTTAATTATAAGGATTTTGTGTTAAAATGTAAATATAAAAATTTTAGGAGAAAATTTATGAGAGATGATATTTGCACAATACCTGTCAGTGAGGTATTTGAAGAGAATGACGGTTGCCCTATATGCAGAATGAGGGATACTATAGAAGAAAGAATAACCGAGTATATATTGGGTGACGCTATGATGGAGCCCGATGTCAGAATAGAAACAAACCGCGTGGGATTTTGCGAGTTTCACTATAACAAAATGTTATCAAGAAGAGGCAGACTTCAGTTAGCCCTTATGCTTCAAACACATATTGATGAAATTAATAAAAACGTTTTCACAAAAAATATTTTCACCTCAAATGCCAAAAGGGGAACAAAGGCGTCTAAAATTTCGGATACCTGTTTTATATGTGATAAAATTGAATACGGTATTTCACGTATGATTGAAACTATTTATCGCTGTTATGAAAACGAAAAAGATTTCAGAAATATGTTTGATAATCAAGAATGCTTCTGTCTTCCTCATTATGAACGGCTAATGGCTGGCATAGATAAGCATAAAATGAAGAAATATGGCTCAGAAATGGCTAAAAGCTTAACTCGTATTACAGGGGAATATTCTAAAAACCTTTATGATAGCATTTCTGAATATTGCAGACTCTACGATTACCGCTCAAATAAAGAAGATCAAAACAAAGATTGTCTTGATTCGGTAGAACGAATTGTAGCCTTTTTAGACGGCAGATATTACGAGTAGTAAAATTTACATAAACCTTCATTTTTCGACAGGCGGTGGATAACTTTTCCCGTATTTATGCGAGTTTTTCAACTTTTCCACCGAGTTATCCACTTATTTATGTAAACTAATGCATAATTTATACCATATTTGCATAACTTTTCCTTTTATTGTTAAAACTATGGTTAACAAACAAAAAGGCGGTTTTTTTATGGTAAAAGGTGTCAGTAAAACTATAATAGAAGTGAATAATACAGGAAGCAAACTTTTTGAGAAAATTGTTTTCTATGTTACTCCCGAATATGGTAATTTAAGCGCAAAGCAACTTAAAAAAGCTGCAAGCAGTTTTTCTTTTAATTATAATAATGCTTTTGCAAGACCTTCTTTAAGGCGTAAATATAAGAAAAAACTATTATTAAAGATTTCTCTGATTTCACTAAGCTTAATTGCGGGGCTCGTTACCTTATTTATGATTTTATTATGAATAGTTTATTAAAAATGCAGGAAATGCTTGTTATTTCTTGCATTTTTTTATAATTTGGAATATAATGAAGAATATATAATTTTAAAAGGGTGCAGATAATGAAAGAGATTTTAAAAACAGGACTTAAAATATACGGAAAAACTGTTGTTGCCTCAATAATGAGTTTTTTTATTGTAATTTCTATGAGCACAATTACAACTGCATTTTTTAGCGAAAACATCGGATATAAGGCTTATGGTACAACAAGTGAAAGTTCGGAGTATACAGAGCTTTATACATATTATTTTGAAGATGGCGAAGATACACAAAAAGCAGAATTTGAACAACAGGGTTACACCTTAAAACTTTCTGATATACGTTCAGGGTTCAGTAAATCAGGCAATTTATTCTATTTGATTTCTTCACAAATATTTTGCCTGTCGATTATTGCAACATTAATTTATGGGACAACATGGACCCTCGGTATAAAGGATAATAATATGGTTCGAATAGGCCAAAAGACCGAAGATATACTTAAAGGTTTTAAAGCTGGACTTATATCAATTATCCCTTGTTGTATCCTGATTGTTTGTTTAATGATACTTAAAAACTCAGCGGCAGC
>JAFYNC010000163.1 GCA_017549905.1 Clostridia bacterium
TATAGAAATAGTAACACTATCGACCTTGATAATATGACTGAATTCCTTTTTGGGAAAAAAGTCCAAGGAGGAAAATAAAATGATTAAAGCATCTTTCTTGCGTAATATTAGTGAACTTAAAAAAATTATTAACACAGAATTTACATATAAATTTTTAGCTCCAAAGAGCTTGTATCGAGGTAATCTCGGAATTAACATTATAATTGAGAAACGACAGCATTTACAGCTTGGAATTTTAACTGAAATTAAAAATGTTGTATATGCAGAAGAAGAGTAAAATATTATAAAAGGGAGAGCAATTAGCTCTCCCTTTTATTTTGCGCTATGGATTAGCAGCAGCCACAGTTGTTGTTTTCGCAACCGCAACCACAGCCGTTAGAAACAGTGTTAGTGCCACAACCGCCACAGCAGAAGAGGATGAGGATAAGAATGATAATCCAAGAACAATTATTACCACCAAAGTTACACATTTAAGAAAACCTCCTTTTTTGTTTTCATCACATACTATGTAAAATAGAAGAAAGGTGTTACAAAATATATTTCAAAAAAGTATTTGACTTTTACTGACTTTCGTGTATAATTAAAGTCAGGGAAAGTCAAAAAAGGAGATGTTTAAAATGAGAGTGAGCGACCTTATTACAAGAGAGATTATTAAGATGTTAAATGAATCAGAGGAAAATATTGCCGAAATTCAAAGAAATGAATTTGCAGGTCTTATTGGTTGTGCTCCAAGTCAGATAAATTACGTTTTATCCTCACGTTTTACTCCCGAACATGGATATATTATTGAAAGCAGAAGGGGCGGCGGAGGATATATAAGAATTAAAAGGGTTATTTTAAACTCTTCCTCAGCACTTATGCATGTTATAAATTCAATAGGGGATACTATTGATTCTATGACTACCCGAATAGTTATTGAAAACTGCCTTGAAGCAGGGCTTATTACAGGTGAAATTGCGCGTGTTATGGCTGCGGCGGTTTCAAACAGTGTTATGCAAAATATACCCGCTGTCTTTAAGGATAAAATTCGTGCCGCCATTCTTAAGCAAATGCTACTTACTCAGATTTAGAGGTGTTATATATGAAATGTGAAAAATGTGGCAAAAATACGGCTACTACCCATATTAAAAGTATTGTAAACGGTGTTGCAAAAGAGATTAATCTCTGCAGTTTGTGCGCCGCTAATGAGGGCTACGGTAATATTTCAAACGTAGGTCTTGCGGGAATGTTGGCTTCTATGTTTGGGGAGTCGCTTCAAAGTGTTAACGAAAATATTGGTGTTAAATGTTCTGTTTGCGGTGCTACTTTTTCAAATGTTGCAAAAACAGGCAAGGTTGGCTGCGCTGAATGCTATAACACTTTTAAAAATGAACTTTTGCCTTATTTAAAGCGTGTGCATGGAAGCACTGTTCATGCAGGCAAGGTGCCAAACAGCGCGCCGCTTATTGTAAAACCGATTCAAAAAACAGTTGATGACCTGCGCACCCAATTAAACAGGCTTATAAGTGAAGAAAAATATGAGCAAGCAGCAGTAATACGTGATGAGATTAAGCGTATGGAGGAAAATAGCAATGGGTAGATGGTATAAGGAAAACTCAAACAATAGTATAGTTGTAAGCTCACGTATACGTCTTGCGCGAAATTTAAGCGGTATGCCGTTTCCTTCACGTATGAACGATGAGCAACGCGAAAAGCTCAAACAAACTGTAAAATCAGCTATAGAAGAAAGCAATACACCTTTTGCAAAATTGCTTAAATATATAGATATGTCTTCTGTTCCGGAAAACGAAGTAATGGCTATGGTAGAAAGGCATGTTATAAGTCCGGAATTTGCTAAGAGTGTAAAGAATAGAGCTATTATACTTTCAGATGACGAAAGTATAAGCATTATGATAGGCGAAGAAGACCATATAAGAATTCAAGTTATTTTACAAGGATTACAACTTGAAAAGGCTTATGATATAGCTGAGAGGATTGATAGCCTTTTATATGAGCGTTTGCATTTCGCCTTTGATTCTCAGTTAGGATTTTTAACCGAATGTCCTACAAATTTAGGAACAGGACTCAGAGCCTCTGTTATGCTTCATTTGCCAGTTTGTGAGGCACAAGGTGAAATTCAGAGTCTTAGTGAAACTGTAGGTAAAATAGGATTTACTGTACGTGGAATGTATGGTGAAGGCTCTAAATCTGAAGCCTCACTTTATCAGGTTTCTAATCAGATAACGCTCGGACTTTCTGAAAACAATGCAATTCGTAATCTTGAAATAATAACTAATCAGATAATAGAAAAGGAAATGAAGCTTAGAGAAGAATTAGATACCCTAAAGCTTGAGGATCTTTCTTACAGAGCGCTCGGTACGCTTAAATATGCAAGAATTATGAGTAGCAAAGAAATGATGAATTTAATTTCTAAGATTAAATTAGGACTTGATATGGGTATAATTAAAGAGGAGATTAATCCAATTGAGTTGCTTGTTGAGTCGGGACCTTTTATGCTTATGTCTAAAAAGGGTGAAATGACCGCTAAAGAACGTGATATAGAAAGGGCAACTGAGCTTAGAAAAAAGATGACTTAAAGGAGATAACTTAAATGAGGTATAATTTTAACGGTTTTACTTCGAAGGCAAATGATGCGCTTAATCAGGCTATAATTTCTGCCGAAAATTTAGGTCATACCTATGTTGGCAGTGAGCATTTGCTTTTAGGTTTACTTAGAATTGGCGGTGGTGTAGCTGCCGCTATACTTTCAAAATTTGATGTTACTGATACAAAAATCGAAGAACTTTTAATTTCACAGATAGGCAAGGGCACGCCCACAAAATTATCACCTGATTATTTTACGCCAAGAGCTAAGCGTGTTGTTGAAACCGCAATTACAGGATGTAATAATATAGGTAAAAAGTATGTAGGTACTGAGCATTTGCTTATCGGTATTTTAAGCGAAGAAGATAATTATGCTATTAGATTTTTAAACACTTTAGGTGTTGATATAGCAACAATTACAACAGAGGCATTAAAGGCTTCGGGTATAGATTCTAATGCCGATATTAAGTCGCAAAAAAATTCAGCCGATGTAAAACCAGAGTCTAAAAGCGAAACACTTTCAAAATATGGCACTGATTTGACCGAACAGGCTAAAAAGGGAAATCTTGACCCATGTATTGGCAGACAGAATGAAATTGAGCGTGTTATTCAAATTCTTTGCCGAAGAACTAAAAATAACCCATGTCTTATAGGTGAGCCCGGTGTTGGAAAAACTGCAGTAATAGAGGGTTTGGCGCAAAAAATAGTTGCGGGCACTGTTCCCGATATTCTAAAAAACAAAAGACTTTTTACCCTAAACCTTACAAGTATGGTTGCGGGCACTAAATATCGCGGTGATTTTGAGGAAA
>JAFYNC010000164.1 GCA_017549905.1 Clostridia bacterium
CAATAATTGCGGCAATTAATATCTCAAGCCATTCAATTGACCAAAGAGTTATGCTTTTAGGCTCTGCAACAGGTGTTTCTTCAATATTTTCGAGGTTTGTGTTAACAGAAAAACCTGAAACAATGCTATTTTTATCATGTTTTGAATAATGTTTTCTCATAAGAATGACCTCTGTGAAAAAAATAAAGGAGACAGAACGTTGCTCCGTCTCCTTTCTGAATTAGATAAGCTCTTTAACCTTTGCGGCTTTACCAACTCTGTCACGTAAGTAGTAGAGTTTTGCTCTGCGAACTTGACCTTTGCGAACAAGCTCAACCTTAGCAACGCTCGGTGAGTGAACAGGGAATACACGCTCAACACCAACGCCGTATGATACGCGGCGAACAGTGAAGGTTTCAGCAATACCACTGTTGTTCTTTGCGATAACGGTGCCTTCGAAAATCTGAATTCTTTCTTTTTCACCTTCCTTAATTCTAACGTGTACCTTAACAGTACTACCGATAAGAATTTCGGGAACATCGCTCTTAAGCATATCAGCGGTTAATTCCTTGATAATATCCATCTTTCTTCCTCCTTAATTTGTTACCAGATGTTCTTACCTAAACAGCAGAGGACCATCCGCTTCAATGTCGATTTTTTCGGCAATGAACCCACCCATAAGGATTGGGTGAAATCAAATGCTCGTGTATTATATCACAACTTTTTGGAAAAATCAAGCATTATTTTCAAAAAGTTAATTCATATCCGCCTACGGGGCGAATATTGAGTATGCAACAACTGTTTTTTCCAAAAGCAGCCTCTATCATTTGCTTATAGCTGTCAAGCATTTCAGTGGGGATATAACACTGAATTGTACCTGCAAAGCCACCGCCGTGAACACGACAAGCGCCATTGTTGACTAAGAATTTCTTTGTTAAAGCTATTGCAAGTGAAAGTCCTTGCTCGTTTACAGCAGATGTTGAGTAGAGGTTCTGAAGATAGTCATAAGATGACTGTCCCGACGCGTTAACCATCTTTAAAAAGTTCTCGAAATCTTTTGATTTAAGGGCTTCGCGTTGCTCAAGTACACGTGCTTGCTCATTTATAAAGTGGAATGCGCGGAGAACCGCTCTGTCACCGCAAGATTTTCTTATGTCAGCTATATTTGAGTAGAATTCGTCCACGTTAGCATCACGCAAGAAATCTACACCAAGCTTATTGCTTACAGCCTTACATTCTAATGTTATGTCGGCATAGTCTTGTGTTAAATCGGCGTGGTTGCCACCTGTGTCAACAACACAAAGGGTATAGCCAAAGCTTTTAATATCAAGATCAATGCTTTCTGTAATAGGTTCGGCAGGATTTTTGAAATCAGCATAGGTGAATCCGCCCAATGAGCTTGCCATTTGGTCAAGAAGACCGCAAGGCTTACCAAAATATTCTCTTTCAGCAAACTGACCGATTTTTGCAATCTCAATAGGAGATACTTTGCCGTCTGCAAAAAGGTTGTTAACAATATTTCCAACAAGCACCTCGAATGCGGCTGATGAGGAAAGACCTGAGCCTTTAAGCACGTTAGAGGTAGTATAAGCATTAAATCCTTGGAATTTACAACCCATTTCTTCAAATTTGCTGCAAACACCGCGAATTAGGGCAATTGCTTTACCTGCCTCGGATGCATTTTTGTCAAACTCGGTTATATTAACCTCGTCCATATCGTAGCCTTCGGACTTTATACGGATGATACCGTCATCGTTAAGAGAAACGACGGCGATAACATCAAGATTTACACTGCCCGCAAGAACGCTTCCGTGCTGATGGTCTGTATGGTTTCCTCCAACTTCAGTTCTGCCGGGGGCAGAAAAAAGGCGTATTTCGTTCGATGTAGGATAAATTTCTGCAAAGCTATCACAAGCCTTGGCATAACGCTCTCTTGCAATTTCGGTTTCGCCGTAAAGCAAATTAAAATCTTTATCAAATTTGCCGTCAAGAATGGCGGATTTAATTTCGGTTATATTCATAGCCGTTTGCTCCTGTGTTTTAAATTAAAGCCAAAGTATCTCTTGCGATTGCAAGTTCTTCGTTTGTGGGAATAATATAAAGATTAACCTTACTGTCGTCGGTAGAAATCTTAACTTCTTCACCGCGAATAGCGTTTTTATTGTCGTCAATATATGCTCCGAGATAGGTGAGACTGTCACAAACAACTTTACGCAATGTAGCATCGTTTTCGCCAATACCGCCGGTGAATACAATAGCGTCAACACCATTCATAGCAGCAGCATAAGAGCCGATAAACTTAATAATTTGATAACGCTGCATTTCGAGCGCGAGAGCAGCTCTTTCGTTGCCTTCAGCAGCAGCTGCTGCAACGTCGCGGTTGTCGTTAGAAATACCTGAAACGCCCAAAACACCGGATTCTTTATTAAAGATGCGGTTAAGGTCAGCAGGTGAAAGGTTTTCTTTTTCTGCAATAAAAGTGATAGCAGAGGGGTCAAGTGTTCCTGTACGGGTACCCATCATAAAGCCGTCAAGAGGGGTGAAGCCCATAGATGTATCAACACAAACGCCGTCCTTAATAGCGGTGATTGAGCAACCATTACCCAAGTGACAGGTGATGATTTTCAAATCCTTCTTATCCTTACCCTCGAGAGCAGCAACACGGTCGCTGACAAAACGGTGCGATGTGCCGTGTGCGCCGTATTTACGAACCTTATATTGCTCATAATATTTGTAAGGGATAGGGAACATATATGCTTTAGAAGGCATCGTCTGATGGAAAGAGGTATCGAATACTGCAACCTGTGGTTTTTCTTCGCCAAAGGTTTTAATGCATGCTTTGATAGCCAAAACGTGTGCAGGGTTATGAAGCGGAGCCAAAGCACCTAATTCGTCGATATCCTGTAAAGCCTGGGGAGTGATAATGCAAGAACCCTTGAAGATGCTACCGCCTTGAACGATTCTGTGACCGATAGCGGAAACTTCGTCAAATGACTCGATAACTTTAGCGTCACTTTGGGTCATAGCATAAACAACTGCCTCGAAAGCCTCGCTGTGTGTGGGCATAGCAGTTTCAGCTTCGTATTTTCTGCCATCAGATGTCTTGTGAGAAATGGCGCCCGAAACGCCTATTCTTTCACAAAGGCCTTTACAAAGTACCTGTTCATTATCCATATCAATAAGTTGATATTTAAGTGATGAACTTCCTGCGTTAACTACGAAAATTTTCATTTTTCTTTCCTCCGTAAACAATAGTTGCTAAATTCTGTAAAATGTGGTAAATTAATTATACAACTTAGTATTATACTCTATCTTTTAAACTTTTTCAAGAGGGGAAGTGATTTTTTGAATGTTTCAGGAATTATTGCCGAATTTAATCCTCTTCATAAGGGACATGAATATTTAATTAAGACCGCTAAAGAAGAAGGGCCTGTGGTAGTTGTCATAAGCGGAAATTTTGTTCAGCGCGGAGATGTGGCAATTGCCGAAAAGCGAATTAGAACAAAAATGGCGCTTCAAAGCGGAGCGGACCTTGTGTTAGAATTGCCTGTTTTATGGTCAATGTCTACGGCCCAAAATTTTGCTTTAGGTGGAGTTTCTGTTTTAGGCTATGCAGGTTGTGACAGACTGATTTTTGGCAGCGAATGCGGTGATATCGAGAAGCTTCAAAAAACCGCAGATATTTTATTATCTCCTGAATTTTCTTTACAACTTGAAAAACTTTCACACAAAAAAGAAACATTTGCAAAACTTCGTCAAGAGGCAGCTGAAATCTGCGAAGTACCAAAGGGAATATTGCAAAATCCAAATAACAATCTTGCCATCGAATATATTTTGGCGGCAAGAAAGAACAAAATACCGTTTGATTTTTCAACCGTAAAACGGGTTGGCGCTATGCATGATTCATTTTGCGAGGCAGAGTTTGTTTCTGCGTCGTTGCTAAGGGAAAAGTTAAAGCAAAACGATTTTGATTTTTGTAAAAAATATATGCCCAAAAGTTCACTTGAACTTTTAAACAAATCGAATATTGCTGATATCGCAAGAATTGAAAGAGCGATACTTGCACTTCTCAGAACAAGAACGATAGAAGAGTTACAAAAACTGCCCGACTTAAGTGAAGGGGTTGAAAACAAGCTTTTTGAGGCCCTGAGGGTTGCAGAAGATTTGGATATGTTGTATAATGAAATTAAGGTGAAGCGCTATACTTTAGCAAGGGTTAGAAGACTTGTTCTTTCGGCGTTTTTAGGGGTGGACAACCAGTTCTTTATGAAACCTCCGCCATATATCAGATTGTTAGGCTTTAACAAAACAGGTGAACAACTTTTAAAAACGAAACTTAAAAATTCGCCTGTTCCCGTAGTTACTACTGTGGCAGAAATAAAAAGACTAAATGAAGATGCTCAAAAGGTATTTGCAGTGGAAACACGAGCCACAGACCTTTATTCTCTTTCATTACCGCAGGTATTGCCTTGCGGACTTGAATACACATCAAAAATAATTAAAACAGGAGAGTTTTAAAATGATAACAGTAAAAGAAGTAGAAAGTTATAAGAATTATGGAAAATGTGTAAGTATTTCAAATGGTGTTATAGAGGCTTATGTAACTATTGATATAGGTCCGCGTATAATCAAGTTCGGTTATGTTGACGGCCAAAACTTTATGTGTGATGAACGCGAGGAGTTTGGTTATCTAACTGATGAGGTATATGAAAATTTCTTTGGCAAAGGAAGACGTTGGGAAAATTTAGGCGGACACAGAATTTGGCTTTCACCCGAAAGCTATCCCGAGACCTATTTACCGGATGACCGCAAGGTAGAATATACTGTTACTGATTGCGGCGCCGTATTTAATCCGCTTGCTGACACTGAGATTGGCGCTCAAAAAACACTTGAAATCAAGATGGATGCTGACGATGCAAATATGCAGGTTATAATGGACATTAAAAATATAGGCACCACGCCTAAGGAATTTGCGATTTGGTCGCTTTCTGTTTGTTCACAGGACGGCACATTAGTTATCCCGACAAATACTAATGACACAGGCCTTTTGCCTAACCGCACAATAGTTGTGTGGCCCTATACCGATCTTACTGATGATCGTATCTTCTTCGGCAAAAGATATGCAACAATTAAGCAGAACAAAAATGCAACAACACCTGTAAAGTTGGGTTTTGATGTTAATGCCGGAACTGCTTATTATGTAAAGAACGGAGAAATTCTTTGCAAAAATTATGAAACAAAACACCCCCATGCAAAATATCCTGACAACGGTTGCTCTTTTGAAACCTATACAAACGGTTTGTTCCTCGAATTTGAAACCTTGGGCGAACTTAAAGAGGTTGCAGTTGGGGAAACTTCACGACTTGTAGAACGTTGGTCACTTTGCAAACAACCCTGTGAGGCTGATTTCAAAAATGACGATTCAATTGATAATCTTCTTTCTAAGATTTAATTATATAATCAAGGCACCGCAAAAGCGGTGCCTTGATTTATTATAGGTTATAATATTTATCGAATTCTGCAGGGTGGGGAATTGCTGATAGTTCACGACATTCTGCGCGTTTACCCTTTATAAAATTCTTAATTAGGATTTCAGGGAACACGCCGCCTGCGGTAAGATAATCGTGGTCTGCCTCGAGTGCATCAAGCGCATCTTCAAGACAAGTGGGAAGTCCCTGCAATTTTGCTTTTTCCTCATCTGAAAGATTATAAAGGTTGAAGTCATAAGGTCCCCAACCGTTCTTGCTCGGGTCAATCTTATTCTTAACACCGTCAAGACCTGCCATAAGAATAGCAGCATAGCAGAAATAAGGGTTGCAGGTAGCATCTGGGTTGCGAATTTCAAAACGTCTTTCGTTAGGCTGTTTTGCATAAGCTGGAATTCTGATAACAGCGCTACGGTTAGATGTGGCATACCCTACTGTAACGGGCGCTTCAAATCCGGGAATCAAGCGCTTGAATGAGTTTGTGCTTGGGTTAGTGATGGCGCAAAGAGAAGCAATGTGCTTTAAAAGTCCGCCAATAAAATAGTGGGCAGTTTCGCTTAAATGTGAATAACCGTTATCATCAGAAAAAACAGGCTCGCCATCCTTTAATAATAACATATGAACATGCATACCGCTACCTGCTTCACCATAAATAGGCTTAGGCATAAGGGTGGCGCTTTTTCCGTATTTAGCGGCGGTATTTTTAATTATGTATTTAATCGTCATTGTGGCATCAGCCATTTTGGACATTTGACCGAGCATTGGCTCGATTTCAAACTGACCTGAAGCTGCCACCTCGGGATGATGATATTTAACCTTAATACCTGCTTGCTCCATTAACATACACATTTCGCTTCTGCATTCGTAAGAGGTGTCGTAAGGCTTTGCAATATGATATGCCTTCTGCTTGGGAACGATGTGAGCTAAGCCTTGGTTCATACTGTTCCAATATGACTGCTCTGCATCAATTTCCATTGCAATAGAATTAGGCTTAACCTGCCAACCCACCTGATCAAATAGGTAAAACTCAAATTCAGGCAAAATAAGCATAGTGTCGGCAATGCCGCTATCTTTCATATACTGTTCGGCAGCAAGAACAATGTTTCTGGGATACTGCGCCAAAGGCTTGTTTTCAGGAGAATCTATAATCATGGCATTACCGCTCATTGTGAGGGTGGGGATTTCACAAAAAGGGTCAATCATAGCAGTGTCGGGGTCGGGAATAAATACCATATCGCTCTTTTCAACAACCGCATATCCGTAGTTAGAAGCATCAAAACCTATGCCGTTAACCATTATTTCTTCGGAAAAACTTTCAGCAGGAATAGTAACGTGGCGGAACTGACCGTTTATGTCAACCATTTTAAAGTCAACCATTTTAATGTCTTGTTCCTTGATTTGTTTAATAATTTCTTTAATTTTACTCATAGAAACAACTCCCGTATTTTTAATATGTTTATTTTATCTTAAATAAATAGGTTTGTCAATTACTGTGTTTAAAAAATCTCTTACGCGCGCGTATATTATATATAAGGTGTGGCAAAGCATTTTTTGCTTAAAATTTATTGTTTAAAAATTTTTTAAAAAAATTAAAAAAATACTTGATTTTTACTTGCATTTGTGGTATTATCTTAAGGCACGCTGTGAAAGTATGGCGTGAAACATGCGTTGATGCGGGAGGTGGCCCATCTCGAATGGGGAAATTTCCGCGGAGTATGTCCGATTTTAAACCGGGCGAAAACCACAGGAACACTATGGGTACTTGCGAACTTATGGTGTAACGGCGTAGCGATGCGCTGTCCGGAATTGACTGCAACCCCAGCCAGTACCGGTTTTATAATGTACCGCAATGAAAAACGCGGCACGTTGTAAGTTTTGCCCGCCAACTATTTAAGGAGGCGAAATTCACATGGCAGTGAAAGAAAAAATCCGAATCAGAATTAAGGGTTACGACCACGCACTTGTAGACCAGTCCGCTGAAAAGATAGTGGAAACCGCTAAACGTACAGGCGCACGAGTTTCAGGTCCGGTACCGCTACCGACTGAAAAGGAAGTTGTAACAATCCTTCGCGCTGTTCATAAGTATAAGGACAGCCGTGAGCAGTTCGAGATGAGGACACACAAAAGGCTTATTGACGTAATCAGACCTTCCAACAAAACTGTTGAAGCTTTGACCGGTCTTGAGCTTCCCGCCGGTGTAGAAATCGAAATTAAACTTTAATTCGATATTGCATCGCAGGTCACGTTGGTGAAAACCAACCAATAACCAAAGGAGGAAAAAACAATGCAAAAAGCAATCGTTGGCAAAAAGCTTGGTATGACACAGCTTTTTGATGCAAACGGAAATGTTGTTCCGGTTACTGTTATTGAAGCAGGTCCCTGTGTAGTAGCACAGAAGAAAACAATCGAGAACGACGGTTACGAAGCAGTACAGGTTGGCTACGGCGACCTTAAAGCTTCAAAGGTAAACAAACCTATGAAAGGTCACTTTGCAAAGGGTGACGTTGCTCCGAAGAAGGTTCTTCGCGAGTTCAGACTTGATGATACATCTGCTCTCAACGTAGGCGATATCATTAAGGCAGACATCTTTGCAGAAGGCGACGCTGTTGACGTAAGAGGTACTTCTAAGGGTAAAGGTTATGCCGGCACAATTAAGCGCTGGAACTTTGGCCGTCTTAAAGAAACTCATGGTACAGGCCCTGTTCACCGCCACGGTGGTTCACTTGGTGCTTGCTCCAGTCCGTCAAGAGTTTTCAAAGGTAAGAAGATGGCAGGACATCTGGGTAATGAACGCGTAACCGTTCAGAACCTCAGTGTAGTTAAGGTAGACGCAGAGAAGAACATAATCGCTGTTAAGGGTGCCGTTCCCGGTCCTAAGGGCGGAATCGTAGTTCTTTTCGATAGCGTTAAGGCCTAAGGGAAGGAGTGTATCAGATTATGCCTAATATAGCAGTACTCGATATGGCAGGTAAAAATGTTGGTGAAATCACATTAAGCGATGCCATTTTCGGAATTGAACCTAATGCAGTTGTAATGCATATGGCTGTTGTAAACTATCTTGCAAATCAGCGCCAGGGCA
>JAFYNC010000165.1 GCA_017549905.1 Clostridia bacterium
CCCGTTTTCCTGATAAAATCAATATAGAAAAGGCATTCGAAAATCCTAAAATTATCAATAAGAAACCAAAAGAAGAAATAAAAATAGAAAAAAATGAAAAAAAGTTGCCTCAAACACTTTCAAATAATGCAAAAATAGTGTATAATCATTTAGATAAGCAAATTTTCTTTCCCGAGGATATTGACATTCCAAATTTAAGTAATAATATGTTGCTTTCTGCACTTACCGAACTTGAAATGGAATTTTTGATAAAATCTCTCCCAGGCGGAAAATATGAAAAGCTGTAAGAACTTTGAACGGAGGAAGAATATGTCCAAACTCTTAATAGTTGAGTCTCCAACTAAAGTAAAAAGCATACAAAAATATTTAGGCAGTGATTATAAGGTAATGGCTTCTATGGGTCATATACGCGATTTACCTAAATCAAGCTTAGGTGTTGACATAGAAAACGGATTTATGCCGCAGTATTCTAATATGCCGGAAAAAAGAGAATTGATAAAGTCTTTAAAAACTGCCGCTGCTAATAGTGAGCAAGTTTTATTAGCAACCGACCCTGATAGAGAGGGTGAGGCTATTTCTTGGCATTTAGCGCAGATATTAGCTCTTGATTTAAACGATGCTAACCGCGTTACCTTTAACGAAATTACTGAATCGGGCGTAAATGCCGGCATAAAAGAGCCAAGAAAACTAAATCTCGATTTGGTTGATGCTCAACAAGCGCGTCGTGTGCTCGATAGAATTGTTGGCTATAAATTAAGTCCTTTTCTTTGGAAAAAGGTTAAAAGCGGTCTTTCTGCAGGACGTGTGCAGACCGTAGCATTACGACTGATAGTTGAGAGAGAACGCGAAATTGAAAAATTTGAGCCTACAGAGTTTTGGTCAATCGATGCTAAACTTTTAGCTTCAAGAAAGTCTTTTGTTGCAAAACTTTACGGCGATAAAAACGGAAATAAAATCGAAAATATTCCTAATGAAGCTTCTGCAAGTAAGATTGTAGAGGATTTAAATGAAGCAACATATACAGTTACTGAAATTAAAAAAGGTAAGCGTAACCGTCAACCCGCTCCTCCTTTTATTACCTCTACTTTGCAACAAGAGGCTTCGCGTAAGTTGGGATTTACCGGTCAGCGCACAATGCGTATAGCTCAACAGTTATACGAAGGTGTAGAAATTGCAGGTATCGGCGCTACAGGTCTTATAACCTATATGCGTACTGACTCTTTAAGAATATCAGAAGAGGCAAGAGCAGCAGCTAATTCTTATATCAAAAACCGTTTTGGTGATAAATATTTGCCATCTTCTCAGAGATATTTCAAAACAAAAAGCGGTGCTCAAGATGCACACGAGGCAATAAGACCCACAGTTATTGAACTTTCTCCCGAATCGGTTAAGGATTCGCTAACCGCAGAACAGTATAAGCTTTATAAACTTATTTGGGAACGCTTTATTGCTTCTCTTATGGCGGTGTGTGTTCAAGATACTGTGAATGTTAGTATCACCGCAGGCGACTATATGTTCAAGGCAAGCGGACATACTGTAAGTTTCCCAGGCTTTACCGTTCTTTATGAAGAAGGCAAGGATGAAGATAGTGAAAATGAAATCAGTTTGCCTGATATGAACGAGGGTGAAGTTTTAAAACTTAAAGAACTTTCACCTAATCAGCATTTTACACAACCTCCTGCGCGTTATACTGAGCCTACACTCATTAAAGCGCTTGATGATAACGGTATAGGTAGACCATCTACCTATGCTCCGATTCTTTCAAATATATTAAACAGAGATTATATTGAAAGAGAGAAAAAATCATTAAAACCCACTAATCTTGGTATGGTTGTTTCTGATTTGATGGTTGAGTATTTTAATAAAATATTTGATGTTAAGTTTACTGCAGGACTTGAGGTAAAGCTTGATAAAATCGGTGTTGGTGAGCTTGAATGGGTAAAAACCATTGAAAATTTCTATAACGATTTTTATAAACTTTTCAAAAAAGCAGAGGATTCGCTTAACGGCAAGCGTGTAAAGGTGCCGGTGGAGGAAACCGATATTTTATGTGAAAAATGCGGCAGTAAAATGGTTGTTAGAAGCGGAAGATTTGGTAAATTCCTTGCTTGTCCTAATTATCCAACCTGCAAAAATACTAAACCTGTACCTGAGGATGAGGTTAAACAACCCTGTCCAAAATGCGGAGCAAAGCTTTTAAAGAAGATTTCTAAAAAAGGCAAAAAATTCTATGGTTGTTCAAATTATCCCGTGTGTGATTTTGCGGCTCCTGGCGTTCCTACTGGCGAAAAATGTTCCCAATGCGGTGATTATATGATTGCAGGTATAAGGGGCAGAAAATACTGTATGAATGCCAACTGTGTTTCAAGACAGAAGAAAACAACAAAAAAGGAAAATAATGATGAATAATGTTACTGTTATAGGCGCGGGCCTTGCAGGCTGTGAGGCGGCTTGGCAATTAGCCAATAACGGAATAAAGGTAAAGCTTATTGAAATGAAGCCGCTAAAGAAAACGGCGGCGCACAAGTCGGACTTTTTTGCAGAACTTGTGTGTTCGAATTCTTTAAAGGCTTCAAGAATTGATTCTGCTGCAGGTCTTTTAAAGGAAGAAATGCGCCGTTTAGGCTCGGTTTGTCTTAGTGTTACAGATGAATGCTCTGTAGCGGCAGGCGGTGCTTTAGCGGTTGACAGAGATATTTTTTCAAAGCTTATTACCGAAAAAATTAAATCACATCCTAATATAACCGTTATAAATGATGTGGTTGAAAAATTACCTGTGGATACTGTAACAGTTGTAGCTACAGGCCCTTTAACTGATACAAAATTGGCTGAGGATATAGCCTTGCTTTGTAAAAGCGAAAATTTAAGTTTCTTTGATGCCGCAGCACCTATTGTAACGGCAGAAAGTATTGATATGAATGTCGCTTTTAAGGCTTCACGCTACGGCAAAGGCACTGATGATTATATCAACTGTCCTTTTGACAAAGATGAATATACAGCTTTTCACAACGAACTTATTTCTGCCGAAAGCGCGCCGCTTAAGGACTTTGATAAGCCTGTTACGGTTTATGAGGGTTGTATGCCTATTGAAATATTGGCAAAACGCGGTGACGATTCTATTCGTTTTGGTCCTTTAAAGCCTGTTGGTCTTCGTGACCCGAGAACAGATAAAAGACCTTGGGCGGTTGTTCAGTTGCGTAAGGAAAACGCTGAAGGCAGTCTTTATAATCTTGTTGGGTTTCAAACTAATCTTAAATTCCCAGAACAAAAGCGAGTATTTTCAATGATACCAGGTCTTGAAAATGCGGAATTTGTGCGTTTCGGCGTTATGCACCGAAATACATTTATTAATTCACCTAAGCTTTTAAATTCTGATCTTTCTTTAAAATGTAATAACAACATATTTTTTGCAGGTCAGCTTTCGGGTGTAGAGGGGTATATGGAATCTGCGGCAAGTGGCATTATAGCAGGTATTAATGCTGCAGCAAGGCTTTGTGGTAAGGAGCCTTTGATTCTGCCTAAGTATACAATGATTGGCGCGTTACTTTCTTATATTTGTGATGAAACAGTTGAAAATTTTCAACCGATGGGCGCAAATTTTGGAATACTACCGCCGCTTGAAGAAAAAATTCGTGATAAGAGAGAGCGTTATATGGCATTAGCCGAGCGCTCGCTTGAATGGTTTTAAAGATAAAGGAGAGTAAATTTATGCGTATTGCAGTTGATGCTTTTGGCGGCGATAATGCGCCATTGGAAATAGTTAAGGGTGCGGCGCTCGCTTCAAACGAATTAGGTGTAGAGATTACTCTTACAGGTAAAAAAGAGGAAATTGAAAAAATCATTTCTGAAAATAATCTTAAATTTTCGGGTGAACTTTTAATTGTTGATACTGATGATGTAATCTCAATGCATGATGAACCGACAACACTTTTAAAGGCACATAGCGAAAGCTCTATGGCATTAGCCTTTAAAGAACTTACGGATGGCAGAGCAGAAGCAGTAGTGTCTGCAGGCTCTACAGGTGCTGTTGTGGTTGGCGGTACACTTTTGGTAAAGCGTATTAAAGGCATTAAAAGACCTGCTCTTGCAGGACTCATTCCATCTCCCGACGGTCATTATATGCTTATGGATATGGGTGCAAATGCCGAGTGCAGACCCGAAATGCTTTGCCAATTCGGTATTATGGCAAGTGTATATTTAAAATGCGTTGAGGGTATTGAAAAACCTAAAATCGGTCTTTTGAATATTGGTGTTGAAGATACAAAGGGTACAGAGCTTCAAAAAGAAGCCTTTAAACTTTTAAGCGAAGCACCTATAAATTTTGTTGGTAATATTGAGTCTCGCGAAATGCCAAAGGTTGGCTCACTGGTTCGGGAGAAGACCAACCATTAAATAAAGTTTGGGAGCAATTAGGCGCTCTTCAAGAAAACAATCCTGTAG
>JAFYNC010000166.1 GCA_017549905.1 Clostridia bacterium
GGGGTAGTCAAGACCGCTTGCTATTGAGTAAACGGGCAATGGCTCGCCGTTTTCATCCTGTAACAAATAACTTTCAAATCCGTGAAGTTTACCCTTTGTGCCAAATTTCATGGTAGCCGCGTGGTCACCGACATTACCACCCTTGCCCAAAGGCTCAACACCATAAATTTCAACAGGATCTGAAAGGAAAGGTGTGAACATTCCAAGTGAGTTAGAGCCGCCGCCAACACAAGCGCATACAGCGTCAGGCATAATACCTGTCATTTCAAAAAACTGTTCTCTTGCCTCAATACCAACTACGCTTTGGAAATCGCGCACCATCTTTGGAAATGGATGTGGACCTAAGGTTGAGCCAATACAGTAAATTGCATCGTGATATTCTTTGGTGTATGCCTCAAAAGCAGCGTCAACCGCCTCTTTAAGAGTTTTAAGACCATGTGTTACAGGCACAACATTAGCGCCAAGCATCTTCATTCTGATAACATTTGGATGTTGTTTTGCTATATCAACCTCACCCATATATATATCGCACTCAAGACCAAAATAAGCAGCCGCAGTAGCAAGAGCTACACCGTGCTGACCTGCGCCTGTTTCGGCAATAAGCTTTTTCTTGCCCATAAATTTAGCAAGTAATCCCTCGCCCATACAATGATTAAGCTTGTGTGCGCCTGTATGGTTTAAATCCTCACGCTTTAAGTAAATCTGACAGTTGCCAAAAAGCTTTGAAAGACGTTCACAATGGTAAACAGGTGTTGGTCTGCCCTGAAATTCCTTTCTAATACGACGAAGCTCATTAATAAACTGCGCCGAATGACAAATAGCTTCATAAGAATTATTAGCTTCTTCAAAAGCAGGAACAAGCTCAGGTGATAAAAAAGCTCCGCCATACTCACCAAAGTATCCGTTTTCATCAGGAAATTCTTTTAAATAATTATCAAACTCTTTATATTTATTCATTTTTATTACTCCGTTCAAAATAGTGTAGTTAAAATTAATTATACCTACGCCATCGCTTAACTAAAATGAACATATAATACTCCTTAAACTAAAAGTCCCAAGCATCAAAAGACACCTGGGACGAAATTTAGAAATTCCGCGATATCACCCAAATTGGTTATATTCAGAATATATTATTTGTTAAAGAAGCTCATAACGTCGCCAAAAGCTTCATCATCGTCAGCACTGTTGCTGAGGAAAGATGCTAAATCGTTTTCGTTATCCTTCTTATCATCACCAAGACCTGTTGCTACAACAGTAACACGGATTGTGTCTTCAAGTGTATCATCAAGCTGAGCACCCCAAATAATTGTAGCATCGGGATGAGCCATATCAGAAATGATTGAAGAAGCAAGTTCAACCTCTTCAAGACCGATATCATCAGAACCTGTGATGCTGATAATTACGCCGCGTGCATTATCCATTGAGGTTTCGATAAGAGGACTGTTGATAGCAGCTCTTGCTGCCTGCTCAGCCTTATCGCGACCTGTAGCAACACCAACACCCATGTGTGCATAACCTGCATTTTTCATAATAGACTTAACGTCTGCAAAGTCGAGGTTAACAAGTGCGGTAACATTGATAAGCTCAGAAATGCTCTGAACACCCTGACGAAGAACATCATCAGCAATATTAAATGCATTCTTAAATGTGATTTTTTCTTCAGAAACGAACTTAAGACGCTCGTTAGGAATAACAACAAGACTATCAACATGCTCACGTAAAGCAGCGATACCTGCTTCAGCCTGAGTCATACGTTTTTTGCCTTCAAAAGCAAAAGGCTTTGTAACGATACCAACAGTAAGAATTCCAAGTTCCTTAGCAATAGAAGAAACAACAGGAGCAGCACCTGTACCTGTTCCGCCACCCATACCTGCGGTAATGAAAATCATATCAGCATCGCGGATTGCAGCAGCAATCTCATCGCGTGATTCTTCAGCAGCTGCGCGGCCGTTATCAGGATTTCCACCTGCGCCCATACCTGCAGTTGTTTTATCGCCAATCTGAATTTTCTGTGTTGCCTTAGACTTAATTAAAGCAGCTTTATCTGTATTAACTGCAACAAACTCTACACCCTTAACGCCGGCATCTACCATGCGGTTAATAGCATTTCCGCCGCCGCCGCCGACACCTACAACTTTAATCTGTACTACATTAGCCTCTGCATTTTCAAATGGCATTTTAAATTCCTCCGTATTTATGTAAAATTTCGCTTTTTAATTCATATATAATGATATTAACACATATTATTTTAAATTTCAATAGTTTTGTTACAAATTTGTAATTTTTTTATTTATTGTCTATTTGTGGGTATAAAACTGCTCTGTGAATTGTCATTTGTCCACATACTAAGATTAATTTCACCCTGCAAAGATTCATCAATTTCATCTATCATACTCGAAAGATGGCGGATTTTTTCTTCGATGTAATTAGCAGTGCCCACTTTTACGTCAAATCTATCCTCAACCTGTAACATAATTGACAGTGGATTACTTATATCAATACTGTTAATTTTAATTTCAGACTGATTCAAGGTTTTAGTAAGGCTTATTGCCAGTTCTTTAAGTTCGTCATCTTCAAATTCAATATTTTGACCGACCTTACATTTAACCTTAGCGCCAAGAATAGTGAATATATTTTGGGGCTTTTCCCTGGTGGTTTTAAGAACCCAACCGCTTTCACTTACAATGTAATATTTTTCCTTAATAAAGTAAGCCGAATATTCCTCGGCATCAATCACTTTAACCCTCAATGTATCGGGTAACTCACGTTCAAGCTCTATACCCTCAATATAGGGCAGTTTTTTCTTTAATTTTTGCTCTATTTTTGATTTTTGAACTGTAAAAAGATTATCTCCCTTTTCTATATCAGAAGCCTCTAATATTTCGGATTCTGTGTAAAGTTTGCTTCCGTAAAAATCTAAGTTTTTAATTGGAAAGAACACAGTAAGACAAAGTGTTGCACCAACCAAAAGAGATAAAATTATAAAAAATATAAAAAATATTTTAATTCTTCGTTTTCTGATTTTTTTCTGACGTAAAGCACGTTTACGCAAAAACTCATCATTTGAAATATTATTATTCAAATTATCATTCCTTTATATCAGCATTAAGTGTTTTTAGACTTTTCACTATATTATCGTAGCCTCGATTTATATGCCTTATTTCTTCTATAACTGTTTCGCCGTGCGCTGCAAGACCTGCTATTACAAGGGCCGCACCACCGCGAAGATCGGTGCATTTGCAGTTTGCACCCGAAAGTCTGTCTACTCCCTCAACAACTGCAATTTTTCCCTCGGTTTTAATTTTTGCACCAAGCCGTTTAAGTTCATCCACATAACGAAATCTGTTTTCAAATATATTTTCAACAAAAACGCTTGTGCCTCGCGACATACAAAGCATTGAAATAATTATAGGACCTGAATCTGTTGGGAAGCCCGGATATGCAAGGCTTCTGACAGTCGGTACTCTGAGCAGTTTATTGCTTGATTTTATTCTTATTGTTTTACCTTTTACGTCTATTTCACAGCCGCTATCTCTAAAAACCGAAAGAATAGCCACCATATGAGATGGCATTACACCATTAAGGCAAACATTACCGCCTGTTATTGCCGCCGCTGCCATATAGGTAGATGCCACAATTCTGTCAGGAATAATTGAATGTTCCGTTCCGCTTAAGGTTTTTACACCATATATATAAATAGTATCAGAGCCGCTGCCGTATATACGTGCACCCGCCGAATTTAGAAAATCGGCAAGGTCGCTGATTTCGGGTTCTTTAGCCGCATTATGAATTATTGTCATTCCCTCGGCACAAGCCGCCGCAAGAATGATATTTTCAGTAGCTCCCACACTTGGGAAACTTAGCGTGATTTCTGCGCCCTTCAAACCGTCTCTTGCATCACAATATAAATAACCGTGTTCTTCAATTATCTGAACACCTAATTTTTCAAGAGCAGATAAATGCAAATCTATCGGTCGAGGTCCCAACTCGCAACCGCCCGGACTGCTAATTACAGCTTTGCCTGTTCTTCCTATAATTGCGCCCAAAAAAACAACAGATGAGCGCATTTCGCGCATTAAATGCTCAGGAATTTTATAGCACGATATATCTCGCGAATCAACGATAACAGTATTATCCTCTCTAAGACAGTTGCAACCAAGTCCCTCTAAAATCTTTATTGAAACATCAACATCTGATAAATTAGGACAATTATGTACGGCGCAATCGCCTTTGCACAAAATGGTTGCCGCAAGAATCGGCAATACGCTGTTTTTCGCCCCTTGAACTGTAATTTCTCCGTTCAGTCTGTTACCACCGCGAATTACAATTTCTGCCATAAAATACCCCTTTCACAGTTAACTGTTTACACAGTTATACTATGCGAAAAGCATTTTTCGGTCACACATTGCTATATAGTTTCATTAAAACCTCATAAATTCTTTCATTTGCATCTGAAATCGAAGATTTATAAGCTGCCTCACTCATAGATGCGAGTTTCGGTTTATTCTCAATAAGCATACTAACGGTTTCTATCAAGTTTTCACCGCTTAAATCTTTTTCTTCGATTATTTCAGCCGCACCCGCTTTTTTAAGCGTCATAGCATTATGATATTGATGATTTTCTGCAACAAAGGGTGACGGAATAAGTACCGACGGTTTGCCACA
>JAFYNC010000167.1 GCA_017549905.1 Clostridia bacterium
CTTGGAACTATTGAGTGGAAAGCGTTTATACCATTAAGACCTAAAAACATTGAAGTATTATCTACGCCGTCATAGACATCTACCCTAAACTGTGTTTTATCGCCCAAATCAACCTCGCCCTCAATCAGTTGGTCAATAACAACCTCTTTAACTTCGTATGAATGAGAACGGCCACAGGCGATGAAAACATTGCCATAAACAATGCTTATGATACAGGTGATTGCTATTGCGGATTTATAAAAGGTTTTTCGGTTTTGCTTTAAAATTTTGAGCAGTAAATTTAAAACAAAAAGACTTGCAAGGGCAATTGCACACGAGGCAAAGAATCTGCAGGTATACATAATCCAATCGTTTTTATTACCGCCTTGTGTATAAAGTCCGAAAATGATTTTATCATTCTTGCGCTGTGGGAAAAATCCAATAACAGCGGTTACAGCAAGCGTAATGCCTAAAACCCATTTGTAACCAAATGACCAGTCAATTTCGCTATCCTCGGTAAGAGTTACGGTAGCAAGACACATCATAAGAATAGGCATATAATACCAACGCGCATAGTAAGAGGTGTTAAATGCATAAAAAGAGGAGTTAAGGAAAGGCACCAAAGCCATAAAAATAAGTATTCCTATAAGCCTTTTAAGCCAATGATTTTTTCTTTTTGCGAAAAAGGTGAAAACGCCCACCATACTAAAAAGAGGAAGCCAACCGCCGAGAGAAGACCACTTAACGTCAGCCTCGGGGAAGAAAACAGGACGAGCAGGAATATCAGGCGGGAAGAAGAAGCACTGAAGCGCGTTGCCGTAAATACTTTCTTTTCCGTAAAATATTGCGCTCCAACCGAGTAAAAGTTGTGAAACACGGCTGTTTCCAGAAATCGCAAGAATAGACGGCAACAGCACAAATGCCGAAAGCAAGACGCCTAAAACCGCCTCGCCCAAAAGGGCGGCAAATCTCGAAATATTTAGTTTGTAAGCTCCGCTTAATAGTTTCACAAAGAAATATATTACACAGAAAACAACCATTCCGAAAAAGAAGAAATAGTTACAAATAATGCATAAACAAACGGCAAGCGCAAAGTTAAAACGGCGGTTTTCGGTAATGAGTTGCTCCATACTAAGCAGCAAAATCGGGAAGAAAATTAATGGTTCGTGAAAATGGTTGAAGAATATATTATAAATCGAAAAGCCTGAAAATGCATATAGAATACCGCCAAGACTTGCGGCTTCGGGCGTTCTTGTGAAACGTCTGATAAAACAATATGCAGTAAGTGCGGCGCAACCGAATTTCAAAATAAGCAAAGGACCCATTAAATAAGGCACAAAGCTGTTTGGAAAAGGAATTGTCAACCAGAAAAACGGACTACCTAAAAGATAAAAGCTATATGAGCCAATAAAATTAGCGCCAAGGTCTGTGTTCCAACTCCAGAAAATATTCCCCTCTCTTATGGCTTTGTGACATTCTTGATAAAAGGGAATTTGCTGAACGTTGAAATCACCGTAAAAAGTAAAATAACCCTCGCTCATAATCATATACGGAACAAAAAATGCCGCAGAGGTGAGAATAGCCACCAAAAAAGTAAACAAATATTTTTCTTTTCTGGGCTTTAGAGTCATAGCTTTAAGATTTGAAAAAGTCATTATTTACATCCTTTTTAAATATGGTATTGATATTATACCAATTAATGCTATAATAATCAATGGGAATTATATTTTTAGTAAAGGAAAATATTAAAATGCAAAATCATTTTTATGCTATGATGTCGCGAATGAAAAATATATACCGTTGGGGTTTAATGCGCAATACAAGAAGCGAAAATTTAAGCGAACACTCTTTGGAGGTGGCGCAGATTGCTCACGCCCTTGCAATAATTAATCGAGAGCGGTTTTCAGGAAACGCAAACCCGAGTTTCACCGCCTGTGCCGCGATGTATCACGATTCTTCGGAAATTATAACAGGTGATATGCCAACCCCCATAAAATATTACAATGACGAAATCAAATCTGCGTATAAACAGATAGAAAAAGAGGCTCAAAGGGAACTCACTCAAATGCTACCTGAAGATTTCAGAGATGAGTTCTCCCTTATTTACAACCCTGATGAGCTTACAAAAAGGCTTATAAAAGCGGCGGATAAGATTTCGGCGCTTATAAAATGCACAGAAGAACTTAATATGGGTAACCGTGAATTTTTGGTTGCAGAAAAGACTATAAGACAGGCTATAACCGATATGAACTGCCAAGAGGCAAACGCCTTTTTAGAGGAATTTTTGCCAAGCTTTTCGCTTTCACTTGATGAGCAAAGAAAAATCGAAAAATAAGTTTAAAGCTCCGCTTTTTTGCGGAGCATTTTTTTATTTAAAAAAATTAATAAAATATCTTTATTTTTGAAATTTATTGTGCTATAATCTATTATGTATATTTATGTATATTTTAGAATAGAGAGGTGAAGCTTTGTGTGTAAGAGATTTATTGCATTAATAGTGTGTATTTTTGGGATAATGTGTCTTAGCGGTTGCGACCTTTTTGCTATAGATACGGCAGAGCTTTTATCTCCGCCAATGCTTTCGGGAGAACTCAAACCGATAGCCGATGTAATAAACAAAACCGCGGGGGACGGGTATAGTTTTAAATATCCATCAAGAGGAGATTACCGTTCAGCAGTTGTGCGCGAGGATATTGATGGTGACGGAATTTTAGAGGCGTTTGCTTTTTATTCTGTGACAGACGGCGAAACCGTTACAATGCATATAAATGCAATAACTAAACGAAATGGTGAATGGGTGTCGGTAGCAACTCAGAAGATAGTTGCCGCAAGTGTTGATAAAATTGATTTTTGCGATCTTGACGGTAACGGAATAAAAGAAATTCTCGTGGGTTGGGAAATTTACGGAACAAGCGAAATGCGACTTGCGGTATACGGCTTTGAAGAAAACACCCTTACACAGCGAATGCTTCAAAAATATACCCATTTCGAAACCTGTGACCTTGATGATGATGACAAGTATGAAATTCTTTTAATAAACGCTGATATCGGAAGCGGAAATACAGCCTCGCTTTTTGCTCTTACAGATAACGGAATAACCCAAATTTCAGCCTGTGCTTTAGATTCAACTTCCAAAACGTTTGACGAACCGATAATTTCCACATTATCAAATGGAAAACCTGCGGTGTATATTGATGAAATAAAGGGTGTAGGTGCAGTGACAGAGGTTATTTTCCTTGAAAAAGGAAGCCTTGTGAATCCGCTTTATTCCTCCGAAACAAAGGAAACCTCAGCAACCTTGCGCTCGGTTACATTTAGAGTAACTGATATTGCAGGTGATGGGATTTACGAAATACCCATTCAAGAGAATGTGCCATCAGTAATAACAAATGATGCAAACGAAATACTTTATCTTACGAATTGGTGCTCATTTAACGGTGAAACACTTACGGTTCAGAGAACCGATATGATAAATGTTATTGACGGTTATTCTTATACTGTTCCTGCTCGTCTTATAGGCAAAATTGCTGTGCTTAAAAACACTGCAACTCATATTAGAGAGATATATGAGTATAATGCCGAAGAGGAAACAATAGGTTTAAGCCTTATTTTATTTAAAGCTGTTTCTGCTGATCAGTGGCAAGAAGAAGTGCTTAGAGGAACAGACGGCCAAGAAATTATGAAGAGGGACGACACAGTATTTGTAGCATATATTTCAGATACCGCAAAAGTTCAAGGAATTACAATAGATACAGTAAAATCGAGTTTTAGTATTTTTGAATAGGAGAGAGAAGTGTTGAAGAGAATACTTATAGTTGAAGACGAAGCGGCTATTCGCGAGTTTGAGGCAATAAATCTTAAAAGAGTAGGTTATGATGTGACCGAGGCAGGCTCGGGCGAAGAGGCTCTCGAAATATTTGATAATGATGTAGAGGGTTTTCAAATAGCACTTCTTGATATTTCAATGCCCGGTATTGACGGTTTTACGCTTTGTAAGGAACTTAGAAAGCGTAGTGAAACTTTGGGAATTATTATGCTTACTGCTCGTACTCAGGAGATGGATAAAATAAGCGGTCTTATGCTTGGGGCAGATGATTATATTACAAAACCTTTTAGCCCTACCGAGCTTTTAGCGCGAGTTGATTCGCTTTACAGAAGAGTGGGAATGAATACTCAAAAGCCTGTGTCCCAGAGTGATGATATAAAACTCGGAGATTTTGTGCTTAATGTTCGCAAAAGAACTTTGCTTAAAAATAATGTTAATATTGAACTCACACAGGTTGAGTTTCAAATGGTTGAATTTTTCTTCCGCAATCCCGATATGCCGATAGACCGCACAGATATACTTAATCGTGTTTGGGGTGCTAATTATTTCGGTGAAGAAAAGATTGTTGACGTTAATATAAGAAGACTTCGCAAAAAGATTGAAGATGACCCATCAGAGCCCAAATATCTTGTAACTGTTTGGGGTATGGGCTACAAGTGGAATAGTATTTGATTAAAAATAAATATTCATTAAAAGAGGTGAAAAGGAATGCAACTTGATATAAAGTTTAAAAGTATTGCGCTAAGATGGTTTATGAACATTTTTCTAATTGTTGCAATAATAGTTTGTGCGGTTGCTATTGCCTTTTCTATGCTCTTTAATGCAATGTATATTGAGCGTATAGGCGATTTATCAAGTGATTATGCTTATGAATTTTATGCACTGTCGGGTACTAACAGGTCTACTTTTAGAGATTCTGCTATCGATATTGCAGATCAGTTCTCAAATAAAACAAAAATTGAGGTGCAGGTGCTTGACAGTGAGGATAATCTTGTAGTATCCACAACGGGCTTCCAGTCGGCAAGCGGAGCTATGCCTGATTATGAAAAAGCCAAGCAAAACGGCAGCTCAGCCATAGCAAAAACCAAAACGTCAGGCGGAGAATTGGTATTAGCAGGAACTACAATGCTTTACGATTCGGCAGGAAGACCAATAGGCGCTTATCGTTGGGTAACATCACTTAGCGGTTTTAAGCGCTCAATGATTTCCTTTGTTATTTTTGAAATAGTTGTTGCAATTATTGTTTTATCACTCAGTGCCTTTTCAGGACTTTTCTTTATAAAATCAATTGTAAGACCAATAAGAGATGTCAGCAATATTGCAAGAAAAATCGCAATGGGCGATTTTGAATCAAGAATTGAAATTTCTAAAAATGACGAGATAGGCGAACTTTGTGATACTATAAATTATATGGCGTCTGAACTAAATCAGGCTAGAAATTTGAAGAATGATTTTATTTCCTCTGTTTCGCACGAACTCAGAACACCGCTTACTGCAATCAGAGGTTGGGGAGAAACCGCAAAAATGTCTGTTGGCAGCGATGAGGCGCTTGTCAACCGCGGACTCGATATTGTTTTGTCTGAGGCAGACCGACTTTCAAGCCTTGTTGAAGAGTTGCTCGATTTTTCAAGAATAGAAACAGGCAGAATGACAGTGGTATCAAGCCCACTTAATATTTCAGAGTTGCTCGCTTCCTCGGTTGGAATGTATGCCGAACTTTCAAAGCAACAGGGAATAGAACTTATATTCACACCCCCATCGGAACAACTTGAAGTTATGGGTGATATAAACCGCTTGAAGCAGGTTTTCATAAATATTATTGATAACGCCATTAAGTACACCGAGAGTGGCGGACAAGTGCTTGTTGACCAACTTCATGAAGAGGGATGTGTTCGTATTTCGATTAAAGATACGGGCGTTGGAATACCCGCACAGGATATAGATAAGGTTAAAGAAAAATTTTATAAAGCAAATAAAACTGTTCGCGGTTCAGGCATTGGACTTGCGGTTGCAGATGAGATTATAAAACAACATCAAGGACTTCTTTTTATCGAAAGTACAGAGGGTGTCGGAACTACCGCCACAATAGTACTTCCACTTTATGAACCTGAGGAAACATTAAATACTAACCAAGAAATAACGCAAGAAATTATTATAGAAGGAGAAGAAAATGGGTAAATACAC
>JAFYNC010000168.1 GCA_017549905.1 Clostridia bacterium
AAATGCATACCCCTACTGTAGCGAGACTGAAAAAGAAGCAGGTGGAAACAGATGTACGCAATTATTGAAACAGGCGGCAAGCAATACCGTGTAGAAAACGGCGATGTAATTTACATTGAAAAGCTTGATGCTCAGGTTGATGAAGAAGTTACCTTCGACAAAGTTATTGCTGTTTGCAACAGAACTTTAAAGGTTGGTAAGCCTTATGTTAAGGATGCTTTTGTTAAGGGTACTGTTCTTAAGAACGGTAAGGGTAAGAAAATCACAGTATTTACTTACAAACCTAAGAAGGGCAGCTCACGCAAAATGGGTCACAGACAGCCTTACACAAAGGTTCAAATTAACGAAATCGGTTAATTATGACGAGTGTAAAATTTCTGGCTGATGAAAAAAATCTTTTTGGATTTGAAATCAGCGGTCACTGCTCGGTAAGTGGTGACGATGAGTTTGGAAAAATCGTATGCGCCGCGGTTTCGAGCGCCGCATATATGGCCGTAAATACAATTACTGAAATTATTGGTGACAATGCGGATATCACAGTTGATGATGCTAAAATGCTTCTTCGTGTTGATAACCCGTCAAATAGTTCTGTTAATGTACTTAAAGGCTTTCAACTTCATATAGAAGAACTTTCCGAACAATACAGTAATAACATTAGAATTTACGGAGGTGCAAAACATGTTAAAGATTAACATTCAGTTATTCGCTCACAAAAAAGGTGTTGGTTCTACAAAGAACGGCCGTGACAGTGAGTCTAAACGTCTTGGTGTAAAGAGAGCAGACGGTCAGTTTGTTCTTGCTGGTAACATTCTTGTTCGCCAGAGAGGTACACACATTCATCCCGGCAACAATGTTGGCCGCGGTTCTGACGATACACTTTTTGCTCTTATCGATGGTAAGGTGAAATTTGAACGCGTAGGCAGAGACCGTAAGCAAGTTAGCATTTACGCTGCTGAATAATTAAGAAGTAAAGTCCGGGTTAATATTTTTTCCCCGGACTTATTTTTTTAAATTTCGAAAGGAAAATTACTATGAAAAATTGTCATGTTTGTGGGCTTGAATGTGATGAGGCAGTAGAATTATGTCCTATTTGCGGTGCTGATTTATCAGGTGTTGAAGAAAGCATAGAAGAAACCGAAGAAGCGGTAATTAAAAATCCTGTTTTGTTGGCTACTTTTGAAGATGTTGTTTCGGCAGAGATTTTTAAAGATATATTAGTAGATAATAATATTATATTTTCTTCCTCAAATAATGATACAGGCAGTATTCGTGTTGTTTTTGGCGGCGGATTTTTATCTGAGGAAATTTATGTAGAAGAATCTGATTTTGAAGCAGCTCAAAAGCTTTATGATGAGTTTTTAAACAGTGAGGAACTGTTTGAAGAAGAAATTATTGAAGACTAAGAGGAAAATATGTTTGTTGATATTGCAAAAATACATTTAAAAGCAGGAAAAGGCGGAGATGGCGCAGTTTCCTTTCATAGAGAAAAATATGTTGCGGCGGGCGGACCTGACGGCGGTGACGGCGGAAAAGGCGGAGATATTATCTTCAAGGCGGACAGCAATTTGTCAACCCTTGCCGACTTTAGATATAAGCGCAAATACTCAGCAGAAGCAGGTCAAAATGGCGGCGCTTCAAGGTGCACAGGAAAAAGTGCGCCTAATTTGATTATTTCTGTGCCTGTCGGCACACTGATTAAGGATGCTGAAACAGGCAGAATTATAGCTGATATTTCAGATGATGAGCCGGTTGTTGTAGCAAAAGGCGGCAATGGTGGTTGGGGTAATCAACACTTTGCAACATCTACAAGGCAAATCCCAAGATTTGCAAAAAGCGGAAACCCCGGTGAAGAACTTGATGTTACGCTTGAGTTAAAACTTTTAGCAGACGTAGGTCTTATTGGTTTCCCTAATGTTGGCAAATCTACATTAGTTTCGGTTGTTAGCGAGGCTAAGCCTAAAATTGCTAATTACCATTTCACAACTCTTACACCTGTTTTAGGTGTGGTAAGAATGGGTGAGGGCACATCTTTTGTTATGGCGGATATCCCCGGTCTTATTGAAGGTGCTGGAGAAGGCGTTGGCTTAGGTCATGAATTTTTGCGCCATGTTGAGCGTTGCAGAATGTTGCTTCATGTAATTGACATTTCGGGTAGCGAGGGTAGAGACCCAATCCAAGATTTTGAAAAAATCAACCACGAGTTAGAGGTGTTTAGCGGTGAATTAGCTACTCGTCCTCAAATTGTGGTTGGTAATAAATGCGACCTTATTGATGAAGATGAGGTTAAACGTATTGCCGAATATTTTGAACAACGCGGATATAAGTTCTTTCCAATTATGGCAGCTATTGCTGAGGGAACTAAGGAACTTGTCAATTATGTTGCAGGTGAACTTGCAAAGCTTCCGCCTATTTTGAAATATGAAGCTGAGCCTAAGCCTGAGCCCATATTCAAAGAAAATGAGCATACCTTTACAATACGTGTTGATAATGGCATTTATTATGTTGAAAACTGCAAGTGGCTTGATGATGTTATGAATAGGGTTGACCCTGATGATTACGAGTCACTTCAATATTTTGAAAGAACACTTAGAAGTAGCGGTATAATTAAAGCTCTCGAAGATGCAGGTATCCAAGAGGGCGATACTGTTAATGTTTTAGATGTTGAGTTTGACTTTGTTCTATAACAGGGGAAATTAAATGGATAATGTGAATTTATTAAGCCCATCGGTTTTATGCTTTGTCGGTGATGCGGTATATGGATTATGTGTGAGAACTGCTCTGGCGGAAATTAACCGTCCGTCAGGGGAACTACATAGATTGTCTGTAAAGCTTGTAAATGCCGTTGCTCAAGCTAAGGCGTATAAACTTATAGAACCTTTTTTAAGCGAAGAAGAAATTACTATTTTTAAAAGAGGTAGGAACTTTCACACGAATTCTTCACCTAAAAATGCTTCAAAAGGTGATTATCACATAGCAACCGGACTTGAGTGTTTATTTGGACATTTATATCTTTCGGGTAAAAATGAAAGAGTAAACGAGCTTTTTAATTTAATTTGGCAAAGTTCGAATATATACGAGGAGTAAAGATAATGAAGTTAAATACTAAGCTTACTGTACTTATTGGTTTGTCTTTTATGTCAATACTTTGTTTTTGGCAGTTTTATGATCAGGTTATTCCTTTTTTGCTTGAGGATAAATTTGGCCTTTCAACATTCAAAGCCAATGCAATAATGTCTGTTGATAATATATTGGCTGTGTTTATGCTTCCCTTGTTTGGCGCAATTTCAGATAAAACAAATACAAGAATAGGTAAGAGAACGCCATATATTTTGTATGGCACATTAGCTTCGGTTATATTGTTGGTTACTTTGGGAATTTTCCAAGAGAAAAATAATTTTTGGGGCTTTATGGCTGTTTTATTTATGCTCTTGGTTGTAATGTCTGTTTATCGTTCACCTTCAGTTGCATATATGCCTGATGTCACCCCAAAACCGCTTCGCAGCAAAGCAAATGCGATAATTAATCTTGTTGGATATATCGGCGGTATTTTCGCAACGGTTGTAATGATGTTTATGCTTAAAAGCGAAAAAAATTATGATGGCGAAAGTGTGTATCTAACCGATCAGACATTTTTACCTGTATTTATTGTAATAGCAGGATTTATGCTTATTTCGGTTCTTGTAATGGTATTTTCGGTTAAAGAAAATAAACTTTCTAAAGTGTTAGATGATGAAATAGAATCAAAGGTAGATTCAAAAGAAAAAATGCCAAAGCCTGTAGTAATTAGTTTTATATTAATATTATTATCTGTTTTCTTGTGGTTTATGGCGTATAATGCGGTTACTACAGCATTTTCACGTTATTGTGCAAATGTTTGGAATACCGATTTGGGCACTTCTTCAAGTTATCTTTTGGTTGCAACCATTTCGGCAATTATTGCATTTGTGCCGCTTGGTTTTTTGTCAAGCGCTTTGGGTAGAAAAAAGACCGTTTTGTTCGGAATTGTACTTATGACAGTTTGTTATACTTGCGCAATATTTATAAGACAGCAGACACCGATCATGTATTTGATTTTCGCGTTTGTGGGTATTGGTTGGGCTGCTATAAATGTTAACTCTTTCCCAATGATTGTTGAAATGAGCGCAGGGTCTAATGTGGGTAAGTATACCGGTTACTATTATGCTTTTTCAATGTCAGCACAAATCGTAACACCATTACTTTCCGGATTGTTTATCGATAATTTTGGACTTGGTTATAAGATTTTGTTCCCCTATGCAGTTGTTTTTTCTGCGTTATCATTTATAACTATGTCTTTTGTAAAACATGGTGATTCAAAACCTGTAAAGAAAGAATTGCTTGAAAATTTTGATTTTGAGGATTAAGAAACAGCAATTTTGTTTTAAACGATTTTACGTAATAATTTTAAAACGACCGATTAATAATCGGTCGTTTTTTTGTCAAAATAAAACATTTATGGTTTATTATAGTCGTAATAACCGAGAAATTTATGCAATTAATACAAAATTTGTCGAAATAGTTTTAAATTACTTTTTGAAATTATACAAAATATACTTGAAATTCGGGAATTTTATGGTATAATTAAATCAGTAATTAATATATATATTGGGGATTTAGGAGATTTAATATGAAGGAATTTTTAAAAAAATTCAGTTCTGAAACGGTTAGTAATGCTTATGAATTTTTAGGCTCTTTTTTGAACGGCAAAAAAGTGGTTTTTAGAGTTTGGGCTCCAAATGCAAAATCGGTTTCTGTTGTTGGTAATTTCAACAATTGGAATACAGAAGCTAACTATATGCAAAATATAGGATACGGAATTTGGGAAACCGAAATCGAGGGACTTAAAAATTTTGAAACTTATAAATATGCAGTTGAAAGGTGTGACGGCAGAAAGGTTTTAAAATCTGATCCTTATGCTCGTCATAATGAAACCGCGCCTGCAAACGCCTCTAAAATTTATAAAGATGATGGTTATAAATGGGGCGATGCTGAGTGGATAAAAACTTCAAAGCAAACTAATATTTATGAATCTCCGGTTAATATATATGAAATTAATGCAGGTTCGTGGAGAAGGTATCCTGACGGCAACACTTTTGATTATGTAAAACTTGCTGAGGAATTGGTAGTTTATCTTAAGAAGATGAACTACACACACGTCGAGTTAATGCCTATAACGGAGTATCCTTTTGACGGCTCATGGGGTTATCAGGTAACAGGATATTTTGCACCAACCTCGCGTTACGGTACACCTAAGGATTTTAAAAAATTTGTTGATATTCTTCATCAAAACGGCATAGGAGTTATACTTGATTGGGTGCCTGCTCATTTTCCGAAGGACGAAAACGGACTTTTTCAGTTTGACGGTAGCCCTGCCTATGAATATGCAGATTTACGTAAGGGTGAGCATAAGGAATGGGGCACAGCAGTTTTTGATTACGGTAAAACAGAGGTGCGCAATTTCCTTATTTCAAGTGCAGTTTATTGGCTTAAAGAGTTTCATATTGATGGACTTCGTGTAGATGCTGTGGCTTCCATGCTTTATCTGGATTATGCACGTCCTGACGGTGAGTGGATTCCTAATATTTATGGCGGCAGGGAAAATCTTGAAGCTGTGGAGTTCTTCCGCTTGTTAAACAAAGCGGCTTTTGAAGCTAATCCTAATGTTCTAATGATTGCCGAAGAATCAACCGCATGGCCTATGGTTACAAAACCTGCACATAACGGTGGTCTTGGTTTTAACTTTAAGTGGAACATGGGTTGGATGAACGATATGTTAAGGTATATGTCATTAGATCCTCTTTTCAGAAAAGGTAATCACGACTGTCTTACATTTTCATTTTTCTATGCCTTCTCTGAAAACTATGTGCTTCCGATTTCGCATGATGAGGTTGTGCACGGCAAATGCTCGATGATTAATAAAATGCCGGGCGAGTATGATATGAAATTTGCAGGGCTTAGAGCTTTTTATGCATATATGATGGCTCATCCTGGTAAAAAACTGCTCTTTATGGGTCAGGAATTTGCTCAATTTGTTGAGTGGGATTATAAAAAAGAACTTGAATGGTTCTTGCTTGATTATGATGCCCATAAAAATATGCAAAATTTTGTGTCACAACTTAATAAATTCTATCTTGATAATTCACAACTTTGGGAAATTGATTATTCTTGGGAAGGATTTAAGTGGATTTCGCATGACGATTATTCGCAAAGCGTTATAGCGTTCAGACGAATTAATAAAGACGGCGATGAAGTTATAGTTGTTTGCAACTTTGTTCCGGTTGCAAGAACTGACTATCGCATAGGTGTTCCTGTTTTGGGTAGTTATAAACGAATTTTCTGTTCAGATGATGTAAAGTTCGGTGGAAACACAGAAACTCGCAAAACGGGTTATAAGGCGGAAAAACAAGCTATGCACGGATATGATTATTCAATTAGTATTGATATTCCGCCAATGTCAGTAAGCTATTTCAAATTACCTACAAAAAGAAGTCAAAATAACAAAAAGTAACAGTGATAAAAGTTTATAGACTGGAGTGTTAGTTTTGAAAAATAAAAAATGCGTTGCAATGCTACTTGCAGGAGGGCAGGGAAGCAGACTTGGAGTTCTTACGAGTAAAATAGCAAAGCCTGCGGTGCCCTATGGCGGCAAATATAGGATTATTGATTTTCCGCTTTCTAACTGCGCAAATTCGGGTATTGATACAGTAGGTATTTTAACACAGTATAAGCCTTTGGAATTAAACGATTATATCGGTTCAGGTAAGCCTTGGGATATGGACCGCTTAAGCGGTGGGGTACATATTTTACCCCCTTATCAAAGTCAGCATGGCGGAAACTGGTATAAGGGTACTGCTAATGCAATTTATCAAAACCTTGAATTTATTGAACGCTATAATCCGGAATATGTATTAATTCTTTCGGGCGACCATATTTATAAAATGGATTATTCCAAAATGATTAATCAGCACGAAAAGGATGGTGCGGATTGTACAATCGCCGTTTTAGAGGTTAGCATGGAAGAGGCAACACGCTTTGGAATTATGAATGCGCATGAAGACGGAACTATATACGAGTTTGAAGAAAAACCGCCTGTTCCTAAGAGCAACTTAGCTTCTATGGGTATTTATGTTTTTAATTGGGATAAACTTAGGAAGTATCTAATTGAAGATGAAGCTAATCCCGAGTCTTCAAACGATTTTGGTAAAAATATAATTCCTGCTATGTTAGACGCGGGCGAAAAACTTAAAGTTTATCGTTTTAACGATTATTGGAAAGACGTTGGAACAGTAGATTCACTTTGGGATGCAAATCTCGACCTGCTTAATCCTAAGCTTGATTTAGATCTTTCGGACAGAGGATGGAAAATATATTCACGAAATATCGCAATGCCGCCGCAATATATTGCTGAGTGTGCTGTTGTTGAAAATTCACTGATTACCAACGGTTGTGAAATATACGGAAATATTGATTATTCAATTCTTTTCGAAAATGTAACTGTTGAAGAGGGTGCTAATATTGAATATTCACTTGTAATGCCGGGTGCAGTTATCAAAAAGGGCGCCAATGTGAGATATTCAATTATTGCTGAAAATGTAGTTGTTGAAGAAAATGCAGATATTGGCGGCGACCCTGCAGTAGTTGGTAATGAGGGTTGGGGAATTACAGTAGTAGGTGCTAATTTGACTATTGGCAAAAATGCTAAAATTCCCGCTAATCAAATGATAATAGAAAACGTTGAAAAGGAGGAGGCTTAATATGAGAACGTCAGCAGTAGCAGGTATTGTTCTTGCAAATGTTAATGATAATTTGCTTAAAAAATTAACAGCTCATCGTTCTATGGCTTCTATTCCGATAGGCGCTCGTTATCGTCTTATTGATTTTTCGCTTTCTAATCTTGTAAACGCGGGTGTTACAAGCGTTGGTATTATTACCAAAGAAAATTATCGTTCGCTTATGGATCACGTTGGAAGCGGCGCGGCTTGGGAATTAGATCGTAAAAACGGCGGAATTTATCTTTTGCCACCGTATCTTACAAGCGGTGTTAAGCGATATAGCGGTACTGTTGACGCTCTTTACGGCGCAAAGGACTATTTAAAAAGATGCGACAGTGAATATATTGTTTTATGTAATGCTGACGTTCTTGCTAATTTAGATATTAATTCTGCTGTTAAGGCTCATATTGAGAAGAAGGCTGATGTAACGGTTCTTTATTATAAAGGTACTTTAACCGAAGAAAATCGTGATAATTTGCATATGACCTTAGGTGAAGATAACCAAATTTCAATTATGAGATTTGAAAATACACCAAATGAGAATACGGTTTGCGGAATTGGCGTTACCATTATTTCACGTGAACTTTTACTTAAGTTTTTAGAAGAGGCTTATGAAGACGGGCTTGTAAACTTTAACCGCGATTTCTTGTCAACTAAGGTTGATTCACTCAAAATTTATGGCTATGAGCATAAGGGTTATGTTTGCTTTATGAATGGTACAGACAGTTATTATAAAGCAAGTATGGATATGCTAAAGCCTGAAGTCAGAAAAGAATTATTTAACCGCGAAAGACCTATTTTCACTAAAACACGTGATGATATGCCAACGAGATATGGCACAAAATCAAATGTCAAAAACTGCCTTATTGCAGACGGTTGCATTATTGAAGGTACTGTTAAAAACAGTATTATTTCAAGAGGTGTTACGATAGAAAAAGATGCGGTTGTTGAAAATTGTATTTTAATGCAGGAAACTGTTGTAGGCAAAGGCGCACAGCTCAATAATGTTATTTCTGATAAAAATGCTGTTATTGGTGCTGAAATGATTTTGAAAGGAACAAAAGAGAAACACTTTTTTGTTAAGAAAAATCAAATTGTTTAATTTTACGTTATTAAAAAGGAGTAGTATATGAAAGTATTGTTTGCTTCAAGTGAGGCTTATCCCTTTGCAATGTCGGGTGGACTTGCAGATGTTGCGGGAGCTCTTCCAAAAGCCCTTAGAAAAAGATTTATTGGTTGCAGAGTGGTGTTGCCGCTTTATAGCTCTATTCCCGAAGAAATGCGTCAGAAAATGACTTTTCTTTGTAATATAACCGTTCCTGTTTCTTGGAGACGGCAGTATTGCGGAGTATTCGAAGCTCATGTTGACGGTGTAATTTATTATCTTATTGATAACCAGTATTATTTTAAGCGTGACGGACTTTACGGTCATTATGATGATGCTGAGCGTTTTGCTTTCTTCTCACGTGCAGTGCTTGAAATCATTCCACATATTGGTTTTACACCTGATATTATTCACTGCAACGATTGGCAAACTTCGTTAATTCCAATTTATCTTGATGCTTTTTATAAGTATGACAGTTTATACAGTAATATTAAAACTGTATTTACTATTCACAACATTCAGTATCAGGGCAAGTACGGATATGAGCTTACAGGAGATGTTTTGGGGATTCCTGAAGAATGTCAATCACTGCTTGAATATGACAACTGTATTAACTTTATGAAAGGCGCTATTCAGTGTTCTGATAAGATTACTACGGTTTCGCCAACCTATTCAAGAGAAATTTTAGACCCATATTACTCACACGGCCTTGATAATATTTTAAATCAATTCACATATAAGCTTACGGGTATTGTAAACGGTATTGACACTGAGGTTTATAACCCAGAGACTGATCCGCTTATCTTTAAAAACTATTCGGTTGAAGATAAGAAAAATAAGGCAGTAAATAAAAAAATGCTTCAAGAGGAGCTTGGACTACCGGTTAATAAAGATGTTCCGGTTATCGGAATTGTAACAAGACTTGTTAAGCATAAGGGTATCGACCTTGTTAAATGTGTTTTTGAAGATTTGCTAAAGGCGGATATTCAATTTGCAATTTTAGGCTCGGGTGAGTGGGAGTTTGAAACATTTTTCCACGAAATGTCCGAAAAATATCCAAATAAAGTTGGTTTAAAATTAGGATTTAATCCTATGCTTGCGCATAAGATTTATGCGGGTGCGGATATTTTCTTGATGCCTAGTCAGAGCGAGCCTTGCGGTTTAGCACAAATGGTAGCTCTTCGTTACGGAACAATCCCGATTGTTCGTGAAACAGGTGGACTTAATGACACTATCAGAGATAGTGGTGACGGTGAAGGCAACGGCTTTACCTTTAAATCTTATAATGCTCACGATATGGAGAATACAGTATGGCGTGCATTACAAGGTTATTCAGATAAGCAAGGCTGGGCAACGCTTGTTGACAGAGCTATGAAATGTGATAACAGTTGGAAATCTTCTGCTAATGCATATATAGGTCTATATAAGGAATTATTAAGCAAATAAATTTATAAGGGGTTGCAATTTAAATGCAATCCCTTTATAATAGTAAAAAAAGAAGTAAGGTGATTTTTTGGATATTTTAAAGTCTATAATTTTAGGTATTATTGAAGGTATCACTGAATGGTTGCCAATCAGTAGTACGGGACATTTAATTATTGCTGATGAATTCATCAAGCTTAATGCTTCTGCTGAATTTAAGGAAATGTTTAATGTAGTAATTCAACTTGGTGCTATATTGGCAGTTGTTGTAATATATTTTAAAAAGATATGGCCTTTTACCTTTAAAAAGCAAGAGGGATATTGTTATATAACCAAGGGCAACGGCTTTTTTAAAAAAGACGTTATGGATATGTGGTTTAAAGTTATAGTGGCTATTTTGCCTGCTGCTGTAATTGGTATACCGCTGGATGATTTGTTTGAGGAACATTTTCATAATTACATAGTTGTAGCTTTAGCTCTTATTGTATATGGTATTTTATTTATCGTTATTGAACGTAGAAACGGAAAACTTACACCTAAAATTAATGATGTAGGGGATATTACATATAAAACAGCATTACTCATTGGTATGTTTCAGGCTTTGTCGCTAATTCCTGGCACATCACGAAGCGGTTCTACCATTTTAGGCGCTATAATTATCGGTGTTTCACGTGTTGCTGCGGCGGAATTTAGTTTTTATATGGCAATACCCGTAATGTTCGGCGCAAGTCTTATTAAGCTTTTAAAATTCGGATTTGACTTCACTTCAAACGAATTGATTATATTACTAGTGGGTATGATAACTGCATTTGTAGTATCTATAATTGCTATAAAATTCTTAATGAGATATATTAAGAAAAAAGACTTTACAATGTTTGGATATTACAGAATAATACTTGGTATAATAATTTTGGCATATTTCTTAATAAAACAATAAAAAAACACTTGACCTTAGAGGTGATATGTGCTATAATACTATCACCTCTGAAAAGGTTCTTTTTTTTTGCAAG
>JAFYNC010000169.1 GCA_017549905.1 Clostridia bacterium
AGGTTGGCGGAGAGAAAATTGGAGAAAAAGAGAAAGAAAAAGGGCGGGTCAAATGGAGAGAATTTGAGAGAGTGGGAGAAAAAAAGAAATTGTCCTTTTGACGCTAAAAAGGTTTGTCCTGTAACATTTGTAAAGCAAAACTATCCGCCCGAGAAATCGGGCGGATTTTTCTTGTCCACGAAGAGTAGGTTGCGATTTTCACCTCCGTTTATTATAATGTTTTTGTAAAGGAGCGATTCATATGGATACTTACATAACAGGTTCTACTATTAAAAATCTTCGTGAGAAAAAGAGGATTACCCAAGCAGAACTTGCCGATATGCTGGGTGTTAGCAGCAAGGCGATTTCAAAATGGGAAACAGGAAAAGGTTTGCCCGATATAACCTTAATTGAACCACTAGCAAAAGCGCTATCGGTTTCGGTTATGGAACTGATGTCAGGGAATACAGTCATAAATAAAAATCTTTCCGCAAACATAGTTCGTTCAAAGTTTTACGTTTGCCCTATTTGTAACAACATTATTAGAACGGTAGGCGATACGGTTATAAGTTGTTGTGGAATTGCTTTGCCACCTCTTGAAGCAGAAGAAACAGACGCCGACCACCAAGTAACGATAGAAAAGGTGGAAGATGAGCATTTTATTACGGTTACGCACGATATGACAAAAATGCACTACATTTCTTTTATTTGTTATGTAACATCGGATAGAGTAGAATTTGTGAAGCTTTATCCCGAAGGCAACGCCGAAACGCGCCTAAAATTCCGTGGCAGTGGATATTTGTATATCTATTGCAATAAACATGGGCTTATGAAAAAGAAACTTTAATTACGCCCCTTTTGCTGATAACACCACAGGCTGCTATTAAGTCTAAGTAATTAGTTTTATAAAGCTAATTAAAACTCCACCGAAAAATCGGTGGGGTTTTCTATTGAAAAAAAAACAACTATATGATATTATATTGTTGTAAAATAAAAAGCTCTGTGCTTTGACGGAGGACGAAAAATGAAAGTTATTGTCGCGATAGATTCTTTTAAAGGCAGTTTAACATCTTTACAAGCAGGTAATGCCGTTAAAGATGCTATCTGCCGATTACACGACGATGCTGAGGTTTTGGTAAAGCCTTTGGCTGATGGCGGCGAGGGCACGGTTGAAGCTTTAGCAGAAACCTCTAATGCTTATATGGTAGAAACAGAGGTTCACGGTCCGCTAATGAAGCCAGTAACAGCAAAATACTGTATTTTAAATGATACTAATACCGCTGTTATTGAAATGGCTTCTGCATCGGGGATAACACTTATTTCTTCTGATGAAAGAAATCCTTTAGAAACAACCACTTATGGTGTTGGCGAAATTATTAAAGATGCAATAAAAAGAGGTTGCCGAAGATTTATTATCGGTATCGGAGGCAGTGCTACAAATGATGGCGGAACAGGTATGCTGACCGCTTTGGGTTATGAATTTTTAGATAAAAATAACACCCCTATTGTATTAGGAGCAAAAGGACTTCAAAACTTACATAGCATTAACATGGATAAGGTTTTGCCGGAACTGAAAGATTGCCATTTTAATATCGCGTGTGATGTTACAAATCCGCTTTGCGGGAAAGACGGATGCAGTGCTGTATATGGTCCGCAAAAAGGTGCTACTACCGATATGATTAAAGATATGGACACATGGCTTGAAAACTATTCAAAAATAGCAAAGACTATATCAAGTAAAGCAGATAAAGACTATGCAGGAGCAGGTGCGGCAGGTGGTTTGGGATTTGCATTTTTGTCTTTTACAAACGCTGTGCTAAAATCAGGCATTAAAATTATTTTAGAAGAAACAAATATGGAAAATGCCATCAAAACCGCGGATATCGTTGTAACGGGAGAAGGTCGACTTGATTCTCAAACTGTTATGGGAAAAGCTCCGATTGGTGTGGCAAAGCTTGCAAAGAAATATGGTAAAAAGGTAATTGCTTTTTCGGGTTGTGTAACAGATGACGCTGAGGTATGCAATGAACATGGAATAGACGCATTCTTCCCAATTTTAAGAGGTGTTACTACCCTTGAAGAAGCACTTGATACGGACAATGCATATAAGAATTTATCTGCTACCGCTTATCAGGTATTCAGATTGTTGATTTAAGAAAAAATCAAGAATTCCAGTTTTGTGCATAGCAGTACAGGATTCAATCAAAGAATCTAAGTAATTAGATTTATAAATCAAATGACCACCCTGCAGATTTGTCAGCAGGGTGATTTTTGTGAAATTCTTTTCTTTTAAAATTAGATGTGATATAATATAAAAAAAATAAGGATGGTTTTGATGATAATTCTTATAACAGGCGCTTCGCATACAGGGAAGACGGCTCTTGCTCAAAAACTGCTTGAAAAATACAAATATCCGTATTTTTCAATAGACCATTTGAAAATGGGCTTAATACGTAGTGGCAACACAACTCTTACTCCTATGGATGATGATAAATTAACTAAATATTTATGGCCGATTGTTTGCGAAATGATAAAAACTGCTATTGAAAACAAGCAAAATTTAATTGTTGAGGGCTGCTATATTCCTTTTGACTGGGCTAAAGATTTTGATGAAGAATATCTTGCAAACATCAAGTATTATTGCCTTATAATGAGTGAAAAATATATTAAAAATCACTTTGAAGATATAAAGAAATATGCTTGTGTTATTGAAAACCGTTTAGATGATGAATCTTGCACTTTGGATAATGTATTAGAAGATAATGCGTTTTTTTTGAAACTTGCGCATAAACATAACTTAAATTTCATACTCATTGATGATAGTTATAAAATTGAAATATAAATTAATACTTTGAATTTTTTTAATTTTATGTTATAATAATTTATAGCAATTTGTGAGGTGGAAAAATTGGATTCACATAAACGTAAGATGATAGCGCCAATTGTTGTTACTGTGATAATGCTTATTTATTACGCGGTTTATTTTTTTATTTTAATTTCACTAATTAGCGGATTTTTAAAATATTTATTAGGAATTATTCCGATTTTCTTTATGGCGGTTATGATCTATGTTTGCATAGAAAGAATAAATGAAATTAAGAAAGGTGAAGAAGATGATATTAGTAAATACTGATTTTATCAGCGGCAAAGAATTTGAAACGCTATCGCTTGTAAAAGGTAGCACAATTCAGTCAAAAAACTTAGGCAAGGACATTTCTCAAGCCTTCAAAACTTTGGTTGGCGGTGAGCTTAAAGCATATAACGATATGATGAATGAAGCTCGCGCTCTTGCTACTAAAAGAATGGTTGCTGAAGCAGAAACATTAGGTGCAGATGCCGTTATTAACATTCGTTATGCATCTTCTGCTGTAATGCAGGGTGCTGCAGAAGTAATTGTATACGGTACAGCGGTGAAATTTATTAATAAATAATTTTTAAAAATGCCTTATCTTTTTATAAACTAAGGCATTTTTTTTACAAATATTTTGGTATGTCTACACAATATATTGACTTCTTAATTTTATATGTTATAATCAAATTAATATATATACGATTTTAAATGAGGTATAAAAGTGTATAATATTAAACTTGGCAAAAGTGAACTTATTGTGCCTACTGTTGCGATTGGTTGTATGCGAATTGCAGAAATGAATGATAAAAAAATTTCTGAATTTATTGATACAGCTTTAAGTTACGGCGCAAACTTTTTTGACCATGCCGATATTTACGGCAGAGGAAAATGTGAAGAGGTTTTTGGCAAGGCGATAAAGAATTTTAAACGCGAAGATATTATAATTCAAACTAAATGCGGAATTGTTCCCGGAAAGATGTTTGATTTTTCTTATGAACATATTATTAGTTCTGTTGAGGGTAGTTTAAAACGCCTTGGTACTGATTATATAGATGTTTTACTTCTTCATAGACCTGATGCTCTTATGGAACCCGAAGAAGTTGCGCACGCTTTCAGTAAACTTAAAAACTCAGGTAAAGTTCGCCATTTTGGTGTTTCAAATCAAAATCCTCATCAAATGATGCTTTTGCAAAAATATCTCGATATGCCGATTTGTGCCAACCAATTACAGTTTGGTATTATGCATGCGCCTATGATACAGTCAAATATTAATGTTAATATGTATAATGATTCTGCGGTAAACCGTGATGGCGGTGTGCTTGATTTTTGCAGACTTAATGATATAACAATTCAGCCTTGGTCACCTATGCAATACGGTTTCTTTGAAGGTTGCTTTGTTGATAATGATAAATTTCCTGAGCTTAATAAATCTATGCAGATTTTAGCAGATAAATACGGTGTTAGCAAAACAACTATTGCTATTGCTTGGATTTTGCGTCACCCTGCAAAAATGCAACCTGTAACAGGTACTACTAATAGTACTCGTTTAAAGGATAGTTTAAGGGCAACAGAAATTAATATTACTCGTGAAGAGTGGTATGAATTGTATATGAAAGCAGGAAATATTTTACCATAATTGAAATATTAAATTATTAATATTATTTAAGAGGCGATTTAGATGGAAAAGTTTATTAGTATTTCAAATAATTCATTTCTTCGCAGTTACGGTGTTTACGGTTCAATTGATATAGCACATAATTTAGGCGTTAACGGAATAGACCTTTATTTACAAATTTATGATTATAAGGATTCAAATTCGGTTTATTCTTTTGGTGCTGATGATAATCGTTTTATTAAGCATTTCGAAGATATTAAAAAATATGCGGATTCAAAAGGTGTGAAAATCTGCCAGACTCACGGCAGATCGACTCCTGTTATTGAAAATGATGATGAGTATAATAATGTTGTTTTTCCTAAAAATGCCAAACTTGATTTAATTGCTTCAAGAATTTTGGGTTCACCAATTTGCGTTTTTCATCCTGCAGGAACACTTTCTAATATGAATTCAACACCTGAAGAAATGCGCGAAAAAACCTTTAATGCGTTTAAGAGTATTTTGCCTACTGCAATGGAAAATGGTGTTAAGATTGCAATGGAAACAGTAGGTGCTAATCACAATCTTAATGATGAAATTGATTTTTTTGGAGATTTCGAGGAATTTTTTGCGCTTTACAACCGAATTGAAGCTATAGATAATTATAAATACAAGGATTATTTTTCTTGCTGTATTGATACAGGTCATGTTAATCTTGCAGTTAAACACAATCAGCCAACACCTGCTGAATTTATCAAAAAGATGGGCAAGAGGGTTTCATGTCTTCATATGCACGATAACGATGGCTATCGTGACCAACACCGTATAATTTCTAGCGGAACAATTAATTGGGAAGATGTATTTAGTGCTTTAGCTGAAATAGGATACAAAGGCTATTATAATACCGAAACCTATTTCGGTACAATTTCTAAAACTTTTATGATTGAAACAGCAGAGTTTTCAGTTAAACTAATTAGGCATTTTTTATCTCTTTGTGAATAAAGGCTCCTTTTGGAGTCTTTTTTGCTATTAATGTACCACTTATTGTACATCAGACATAGTATAATAAGTTTAAAAAAGTGAAAGGTAATAAATCTATGTTGCAATTTATTTTTGGCAGAGCAGCTACAGGTAAAACTAATTCTGTTTTAAATAAAATTAAAGAACTTTCTTTAAACAATAAAGAAAGCGTATTAATCGTGCCAGAACAGTTTACTTTTGAGAGTGAAAGGGCAATTTTAAAGGAAATAGGGGATAGCTTTGCGCTTAATACTACTGTGCTGAGTTTTTCGAGGTTGTGTGATGAGGTTGGAAGAAATGTTGGCGGCATTTCGCAAACTGTTCTTAGCGAATCAGATAAAATTATATTTATGCATAAGGCACTTAATAATGTTGCTGACCGATTAAAACTTTGGAAAAAATATGTTGGTTCTGTCACTTTTGCAAAAACAATTCTTGATAC
>JAFYNC010000170.1 GCA_017549905.1 Clostridia bacterium
CGAACGCACAGGTGGCGATATTTATATAGGGGTGGTAGGACCTGTCAGAACGGGTAAATCTACCTTTATAAAACAATTTATGGACAAATTGGTTTTACCCAATATTTCAGGGGAATATTTTAAGGAAAGAGTAAACGATGAACTTCCGCAGTCGTCCTCGGGCAGAACAATTATGACTACCGAGCCTAAATTCATTCCCGAAAAGGCAGCGCAGATTAATATTGATGAGTCTGCAACTATGAATGTAAGGCTTATTGATTGTGTAGGTTACATTGTGCCGAGCGCTTTGGGGTATATTGAAGGCTCAGAACCAAGAATGGTTATGACTCCGTGGTATGAAGAACCCATACCGTTTAATATGGCGGCAGAAATAGGAACTCGCAAGGTAATAAACGAGCATTCAACAATAGGACTTGTGATAACTACTGACGGAAGCATCAGTGATATTCCTCGTGATGAATATGAGGAAGCAGAGCAACGTGTTATCGAAGAATTAAGGGCGATAAATAAACCTTTTGTTGTTTTGCTTAACTGTATGTATCCCGATTCGCCCGAATCTAAAGAAACCGCAGAACAGTTAAGCGCGAAATACACTGTTCCTGTTTTGCCGGTAAACTGCTTAGAATTAGGCGAGGAAGATATAAAACATATACTGTCCCGTATTTTGTTTGAATTTCCTATTAAGGAAATCGGAATATCTTTTCCTCGTTGGATTAACTCCTTGCCGCTCGAACATTGGTTGCGCTCGGATTTAACTTCTACAATCAAAAAGTGCGCTTCATCACTTTGTCATATAAGAGATATAATAGCTTTTGAAGAAAATTTCAAAAACAGTCAGAATGTTGATTCGGCAGAGGTTGAAAATATTATATTGGGTAAGGGCAGTGCTGAGATTAAACTTAATGTTAAACAAAATCTGTTCTATAAAATACTTGCAGAAACAACGGGGCTTATAATAAACGATGAACAAGAACTTATGGAAAACATAAGTGAAATGGCGCAAATGAAGAGAGAATATATGCGTGTCAAGGGCGCTCTTGATGAGGTTGAGGCTACAGGCTACGGAATAATTATGCCCGAAACAGAAGAACTGAAACTTGAAGAACCGCAAATAGTTAAACAGGGCGGAAGATACGGTGTAAGATTAAGAGCCTCTGCACCATCAATACATCTTATGAAAGCTAATATTACTACCGAGGTAAGCCCAATCGTCGGCAGTGAAAAACAGTCAGAAGACCTTGTTATGTATTTGCTGAGCGGTTTTGAGGAAGACCCTGTTAAAATTTGGGATTCAAATATTTTCGGCAAATCTCTGCACGACCTTGTTAATGAGGGGTTACATACAAAACTTGCTCGTATGCCGGTTGATGCGCGTATGAGAGTTCAGGAAACTGTGGAACGCGTTATTAACGAGGGTTGTAATGGACTCGTTTGCATATTATTATAAAAGCATTGCATTTGATTTAGTTTTGTTTTATTATATAGAAGGTGATAAGATGAACTATAATCAAACACTCGAATACATTCATTCTTTGGGAAACTTCTCCTTGCCTGCAGGTCTTGAGAGAATGAACAAAGTGATGGAAAAATTAGATAACCCACAAAATAAAATCAAAGCAATTCACATAGCAGGCACCAACGGCAAAGGCTCAGTGTCTGCTATGCTTGCAGGTATTTTTAAAACCGCAGGCTATAAAACAGGTCTTTTTATTTCGCCGTTTATTATTGATTTCAGAGAACGCATACAAATAAATGGTGAATATATAAGCTGTGAGGATATGGTTCAGTACTCTCAAAGAATAATTGATACTAATGTAAGTCTTACAGAGTTCGAGTTTATAACAGCAGTGGCCTTTCTTTATTTTGCTGAAAAAGAGATTGATATATTAATTTGTGAAACAGGGCTTGGCGGAAGACTTGATGCTACAAATATTCTGCAAAACAAAGTAGTTAATGTGATCACCAAAATCGGTCTTGATCATACGGCAATTCTTGGGGATACAATAGAGAAAATAACATCAGAAAAATGCGGTATTATTAGAAATTGTCCTACTGTGACAACATATAATCAGCCTGATTCGGTTTTAAATGTGATAAAGAAATATACGGACAGGCTTTATATACCCGATAAGCAAAGTCTTTCTATTCTTAATAATAAGATTGTAAACACCTATATGTATATGGGTAAGGAATATACCGTTGCGCTCTCGGGAAATTACCAGATTGAGAATTCTCTTGTAGCTATAGAAACGGTAGAGGTTAGCGGATATGATATTCCTTATAGTATTATTTATGAGGGACTTAAAAACACATTCTTTCCCGCAAGAATGGAAATTATATCTCAAAATCCACTTGTTGTTTTAGATGGGGCGCATAATCCCGATGGGGCAGAGGTTTTATCAAAAGAACTTTCAAAGCAAAGAAATGTTACTGCAATAATAGGTATGATGAAGGATAAGGATGTAACCGCGTTTTTAGAGCAAACGCTTAAATATTGCAAAAGTGCAGTTGCGGTTGGAGTTTCTAATATGCCAAGGTCTATCTCCGCTACGGAACTTTGCGATATTGCAAGTAAAGTTTGTCCTTGTGATATTGCAGAAGATTATGAGACGGCAATAAAAAAAACAGTGGAAAAATCTTGCGGAAATCCAATTTTTGTGTTTGGTTCACTTTATTTAGCTTCGGGAATAAGACCATTTTTAAAAGATTTTTTTAAAGATAACTTAATATGACAATTTTTTTAAGGATAAGCCTTTAATATATAAAAGGGCTTGTCCTTAATTTTTTGTTGGAGGGAAGGAAATGTCGGTTGAAATTAATGTAACAGGCGAGGTTGTAACTGCGTATCTTGGCGGTGAGCTCGACCATCATACAGCCAAATTTATGCGCGAGGAAATTGACAGTGCCGTAGAGCTTAATATGCCCACATTGTTAGTGCTCGATTTTAAGAATATCAGTTTTATGGACAGTTCGGGTATAG
>JAFYNC010000171.1 GCA_017549905.1 Clostridia bacterium
ACTTATGGCTCTTATATGAAAAAGGATATAAGCCTTGAATCCTCTGTAAGACAGATAGAAATTTTTGATACCGGCATAGCATTCCTTGCAGGTCTTATGATTATCCCTGCCGTTTTCGCTTTCTCTAGCGGTGATGAAGCCGCACTCGGCAAGGGTCCCGGACTTATGTTTGTAACCTTGCCTAAGGTATTCCAGTCTATGACCGGCGGCGCTATTATAGGCGGTTTATTCTTTGTGATGGTATTCTTTGCCGCTCTAACATCCTCAATTTCTCTTATGGAAACCGTAGTTTCAATTATAAACGATAAATTAGGTTTAGAGCGTAAAAAAACCTGTATTGTTGTTCTTATAGGTTGCTTGATTTTAGGTCTGCCTTCAAGCCTTGGTTTTGGTGTGCTCGGTAATATTACTATAGCGGGTCTCACCTTCCTTGATATGTTCGACTTTATAAGCAACAGTGTGCTTATGCCAATAGTAGCTTTTCTTACCTGTGTTTTTGTGGGTTATATCATTAAACCCAAAGCCATTGCAGAAGAAATTGAGCTTACAGGCAAATTTAAGGGCAAGGCACTTTTCAATGTTGTTATAAAATATATCGCCCCTGTTTGCATTGTTTTAATTCTTATTTCTTCTATACTTGATGTTTTAGGCATAGTAAAAATTTAAGGTGAATTATGGATATTTTAAAAACATTGACTGAAGAATTCAGTCTTAAGCCTTTTCAGGTTGAAAACACAGTAAAACTAATTGATGAGGGTAATACTATCCCCTTTATCGCGCGTTACAGAAAAGAAGTTACAGGCGCACTTGACGACCAAATTTTGCGCGAACTTTATGATAGGCTTTCTTATCTTCGCAATATGGACGAAACAAGAGAGAAAATCAAAAAATCCATAGAAGAGCAAGGCGCTTTAACCGAAGAATTAGCAGAAGCTATTGAGAACGCGCAAACTTTAACCGAACTCGACGATTTATATCGTCCATATAAGAAAAAGAAAAAAACAAGGGCAAGTGTTGCTAAAGAAAAAGGTCTTGAGCCATTGGCTGACATTATCTATGAACAAGCACCCGATGCTAAAGAGCCAATAATTTTAGCGAAAGATTATGTAAACCAAGAACTTGGCGTGGAAACTGCCGAAGATGCACTTCAAGGTGCAATGGATATTATTGCAGAAAAAATTTCAGATGATGCTGATGTAAGGCGTCGTATGCGTTTTGTTTGCTCAGCGCACGGAATACTTAACGTAAAAGCCGCTAAAGAAGATGTTGGAGTATATGAAATGTACTCTGATTATTCTGAGAGTGTTGCTAAAATTCCCGACCACAGAATTTTAGCCATAAATCGCGGTGAAAAGGAAGACTTTTTAAAGGTTTCTATCGACTTTGATAAAGACAAAGCAATGTTTATTATTGCTAAAAACCATATTAAAGACGGCTCACCTGCTACAGCCACTGTAAAAGCTGCAGCAGAGGATGCATATTCACGTCTTATATTCCCCTCTATTGAAAGAGAAATCCGTTCCGAGCTTAGTGACAGAGCATCAACATCTGCAATTAAAGTTTTTTCTACCAATTTAAAGCAACTGCTTATGCAACCGCCTGTAAAGGATAAAGTAACCATAGGTCTTGACCCTGGTTATAGGACAGGCTGTAAGGTTGCCGTTGTAAACGGCACAGGCAAGGTACTTGACACCACTGTTATTTATCCTGTTCCTCCAAAATCAAAAATAGAAGAAGCAAAAATCATAATAAAGGCTTTGGTTAAAAAGCATGGAGTTGAGGTTTTTGCAATTGGCAACGGTACCGCAAGTCACGAAACCGAATGCTTTGCGGCTGAGGTTATAAGGGAACTTGGCACAGGTCTTTCTTATATGGTTGTAAGCGAAGCCGGAGCCAGTGTTTACTCTGCTTCAAAATTAGCAGCCGAGGAATTTCCCGATTATGATGTATCTCTGCGTAGCGCTGTGTCAATAGCCAGAAGACTGCAAGACCCGTTAGCTGAGTTAGTTAAAATCGAACCTAAAGCAATAGGTGTTGGTCAGTATCAACACGATATGCCGCCGGCAAAATTAAACTCTGCTTTAGACGGTGTGGTTGAAGGTTGTGTAAACTCAGTTGGCGTTGACCTTAATACTGCTTCTGTTCAACTTTTATCAAGAGTGGCAGGAATAGGTCCTCAACTAGCTAAAAATATTGTGACTTATCGCGAAGAAAACGGAAGATTTGATTCTCGCACAGAACTGAAAAAGGTTTCTAAATTAGGCCCTAAAGCTTTCGAACAATGCGCAGGCTTCTTAAAAATTGCCGACGGCAAAAATGCGCTTGATAACACAAGCGTTCACCCCGAAAGCTATACCGCCGCAAAGGAACTTTTAAAACTTTTTGATTATAGTGATAAATCTTTGAAAAACGGTGCTCTTTCCGATTTAAGTGAAAGAGTAGCTATAAGAGGTATCGATAAAACTGCCGAAGAGCTTTGTATCGGTGTACCTACGCTCCAGGATATTATCAAAGAACTTGAGCGTCCAGGTCGCGACCCGCGTGACGAGTTGCCCCCACCAATGCTTAGACAAGAAATAATGTCTATGGAAGACCTTAAAACAGGTATGAAGCTTAAAGGCACAGTGAGAAATGTTATCGATTTCGGTGCATTTGTGGACATTGGTGTTCATCAGGACGGCTTAATTCATATTTCCCGCATTACCGACAGATTCATTAAACATCCGTCCGAAGTATTAAAGGTGGGCGATATTGTTGATGTTTATGTGCTATCGGTTGATGTGGCTAAAAAAAGAATATCACTTAGTATGAAAGAAATTTAAACTATGAAATACAAGAATTTAAAAGGAAGTTTGATTCTTCTTACCGCCGCTCTTATATGGGGCTTGGCTTTTGTAGCTCAAAGCGGTGCGGCAGATTTAGTGCCACCCTTTGCCTTTAATGCCTTACGTTCATTTATAGGTGCGATGGCTTTATATCTTTTTTATTTAATAATTAACCGCAAAGAAAAAAAGCCTTTCTTCCCTACCGAAAAAAAGGAAAAGAAAAATTATTATATTGCCGCATTAGTTTGCGGTGTCTGCCTTGCAGTGTCTGTAAACTTTCAACAGTTTGGAATAGCCTTTTATCCAAAAGGTGTTTCAAGCGAGGCACGTGCAGGATTTATTACCGCTCTTTATGTGATTTTAGTGCCTATCTTCTCGGTATTTGCCAGAAAAAAACTTAGCCCTATTATTTGGATTGCGGTATTTATTGCGCTATTCGGTGTTTATAAGCTGTGTTTTTCAGGTGGCTTTGATACAATATATCTTGCTGATATACTTGTTTTTATTTGCGCAATATGTTTTTCTCTGCACATTATTGCGGTTGATAAATTTGTAGGTTTTACGGGCGGAGTTAAACTATCTATTATGCAATTTTTAGTTTGCGGAAGTTTTTCGCTTGTTTTAGCTCTCATTTTTGAGATACCGCAAATAAATCTTCAAAACATATTATCTGCCACCCCACAAATCCTTTATCTTGGCATAATGTCAAGCGGAATCGCCTACACACTGCAAATTGTAGGTCAAAAATATGCTGAAGCCGCGGTTGCTTCAATATCTATGAGCTTTGAAAGCGTGTTTGCAGCGCTGGGTGGTTGGCTTATTTCGGGCAACAGTCTTAAAAGCTCGGAAATTTTAGGGTGCGCGCTTGTGTTTGTTGCAATCACAGTAGCTCAAATTCCCGAATTTTCCAAAGGTAATTCCAAATAATATTCATAATTTGTTTATACATATTAGGTATTTATTTGATATTATAAAATAGAAAAAACTCTATGGAGGTATAAAAATGATAAGTGTTACCGGTCTTAGCAAACGGTATGGCACACACCTTGCAGTAGAAAATGTAAATTTTGAAATCCAAAAAGGCGAGGTTATAGGATTTTTAGGTCCAAACGGTGCCGGCAAATCTACAATAATGAATATATTAACTGGTTATCTTTCGATGACACAGGGAAAGGTGCTTATTGACGGATTTGATATTTCTGAAAATCCTGAAGATGCAAAGCGCCGTATAGGCTATTTGCCCGAAATTCCACCACTTTACATAGATATGAAGGTGCGTGAATACCTTAACTTTATTTATGACCTTAAGAAAGTTAAGTTCCCCAAAAAACCGCACATTGATGAGATATTAAAGCTTGTAAAGATTGATAATGTGCAAAACCGCCTTATTAAAAACCTTTCTAAAGGTTACAGACAAAGAGTAGGTTTTGCTCAAGCGCTTGTAGGCAACCCCGATATCCTTATTCTTGACGAGCCTACAGTTGGTCTTGACCCAAAACAAATTATTGAAATAAGAAATTTGATTTCAAGACTCGGCAAAAACCACACTATCATTCTGTCTTCACATATTCTTTCTGAAATTCAAGCAGTATGTAAACGAGTAATAATCATTAACCGCGGTGAAATCATTGCTGACGATATGGCAGAAAACCTTTCTAACAAACTTTCTACCGACCATTCATTAGTTGCACGTATAATTTGCAGCGAAAAAGAAATGCTTGAAGCACTTTCAACCGTTAAAGGTGTTAAAAGTGTTACAAGCCTTGGCAAAAATGAAGAAAACTCCTTTGACTTCCTCATCGAGCCCGAATATGGCGTTGATATAAGAGCCGCCGTATTTGATAGAGTTGTATCAAGAGGTAAAACTCTTTTATCGCTCACAAGCAACAAGCTTTCACTTGAGCAGATATTCTTAAGACTCACCGAAACTGCAAATAATGAAGAGGCTAAAGAATTACTTGGAATAAGTACAGATGCCGAAACTGAAGAGGAGGAAAACTAAATGACTGCAGTATTTAAAAGAGAATTTAAATCTTATTTTTCAACACCTATAGGCTATATAGTTGTTGCAGCTTACTTCTTCTTTTTAGGACTTTACTTTACGTTTTACTATAGTGGCGGTTCACCTGATATAGCTTCACTTATTTCGGGTATGTCTACAATAGCTATATTCACTGTGCCAATCCTCACAATGCGTCTTATGAGTGAGGATCGCAGACAAAAAGTAGACCAAGCCTTGCTTACTGCGCCTGTTAGCCTTACAGGAATTGTAATGGGCAAATTTTTAGCAGCCCTTGCAGTATACGCTATCGGCTTTGCTCCAACAGTTATTTTTGAAATAATTATTATGTCTTATGTTACAGTTAACATTATGTCTTACATCTATGCTCTCATAGGAATAATTCTTCTTGGCGGA
>JAFYNC010000172.1 GCA_017549905.1 Clostridia bacterium
CAAGTGTCAAGTGTATCGGGGTCTTGAACTATATTCTTACTTGAGCAGTGCTTACAAGCGGTAGCCTCTGTCTTAGAAACGGTGATTTCACCGCAATCCTCGCAATACCAAGCAGGTATTCTATGTCCCCACCAAAGCTGACGTGAAATACACCAGTCTTTAATATTTTCAAGCCAGTGGAAATAAACCTTTTCAAATCTCTGAGGAACAAACTTTGTTTCACCGTTTTTAACAGCATCAATAGCAGGTGTTGCCAAAGGTTTCATTTTGACAAACCATTGCTTTGAAACCTTAGGCTCAACTGTAGAGCCGCAGCGGTAGCAAGTACCTACATTGTGGGTATAATCCTCTATCTTAACAAGCGCACCCTCTGCCTCTAAGTCAGCAACAATAGCCTTTCTTGCCTCGTATCTATCCATACCTGCATATTTGGGGTAATCCGCAACTATTTTTGCATCATCGGTTAAAACATTTATAACCTCTAAATTATGGCGAAGACCAACTTCAAAATCGTTAGGGTCGTGCGCAGGTGTGATTTTAACAACACCTGTTCCGAAATCCATTTCAACATAATCATCTGCAACAACAGGAATTTCTCTATGAACAATAGGCAAAATAAGGGTTTTGCCTATCATATCTTTATATCTTTCATCATTTGGGTTTACTGCAACCGCAGTATCGCCAAGCAAGGTTTCGGGACGTGTGGTTGCAAGTTCTAAGTAACCGCTACCATCAGAAAACGGATAGCGAAGATGCCAGAAATGACCTGCCTGTTCCTCATATTCAACCTCTGCATCAGAAATAGAGGTTTTACAATGCGGACACCAGTTAATAATTCTCTCGCCTCTATAGATAAGACCTTTTTCATAAAGTCTTGCAAAAACCTCATTTACAGCCTTATTGCAACCCTCATCAAGAGTAAATCTTTCTCTATCCCAGTCACAAGAAGAGCCAAGTTTCTTTAACTGCTCAATAATTCTTCCGCCGTATTGCTTTTTCCAAGCCCACGCGCGTTCTAAGAAGCCGTCACGTCCGATATCGGCTTTAGTAACGCCCTCTTCCTTCATTTTTTCAACAATTTTTGCCTCTGTTGCAATAGAAGCATGGTCTGTACCCGGAAGCCATAATGTATCAAAACCCTGCATACGCTTGAATCTGATTAAAATATCTTGAAGAGTATTATCAAGCGCATGGCCCATGTGAAGCTGACCTGTAATATTTGGTGGTGGAATAACTATTGTAAAAGTATCTTTATCCTTTTCGCATTTTGCGTGAAAATATTTTCCTTCGAGCCAACCCTTATAAATTCTGTCCTCAACGTCTTTAGGGTCATACTGCTTGGCTAATTCTTTTGCCATTTTTTTCCCTTCCTTTTGGAAATTTATTCTTTTAATATTTTTGAAATAAAAGCGTAATATATAACTGTCGGAACAAAAAAGCGTTTGCAAAAATCCGACTGTAAAGACTGTCTTAAAAGAATTAAACGGCGTAATAGAGTTGTTTTTTTAACATACGATATAATGCCAAATTTCTTAAAGGCAGTCTTTTTCAATTATACAGTATATAATATATAAGTCAAGTTATATTTCAAGCTTTGCCTGTTCTGCCGTGCCGGTTGGTATTTTACTGCCTGCGGCGGGCAAACTTCTTGTTCTGTAGCGGTGGTCACCGTCAAGTTCTCCCTTTTGGTAGAACTGAACCTCTACCACGCGCTGACCTTTTTTCTGAGTCATTACCGCAATACCGCCGTTATCCTTGGTTGTCTTTGCGGGAATAGAGGCAGTATTAACAATAAGCATCCTTCCGTTAGAGGATTTAAGCAATAATTCGCTTTCCTCTTTTACATAGAATATTGAGTGCAAATTATATTTATCACAATAAGCCTTTATAAGTTTTTTGCGGTTGGTTTTGGTTTCATAAGATGAAAGCGGCACCTTTGAAATTCTGCCGTTATCAAATACAAACACCACATAACCCTCGTATTTTTGGGTTTCAACCATATAAATTGCATTCTCGGCTTCCTCAAACTCAAGCTTAGAGGGTATATAATCACCCATTACACTTGCTTTGCCATCCGCAAACTCGGCGGTTTTAGACTTATAAACCTGATGTTTGCTTGTAAAGAAAAGTAAATCTACAGCGTTTGTAGATTCGATAACCTGAGTTATCTCATCCCCTTCTTTAAGCTTTTGTTCACCGCTCATTCTAAGCGATAAAGGAGTTATTTTTTTGAAATATCCGTCCTTCGTAAAGAACAGTGTAACGGGAGAATTATCAACCTCAACTTCTTCTTTATCAAGTTCTTCATCGGCTGCAGATATAATTTCTGTTTTCCTGTCCTTACCGTATTTCTTAATAACCTCTTCTAATTCCTTAATAATAATTCTTAAAACCTTATTTTTAGAATTAAGGGTGTTTTGAAGGTCTTCAATTTCTGCGATTAATGCTTCAATATCCTTTGTGCGCTTTAAAATATATTCGCGGTTTAAATGGCGAAGTTTAATTTCTGCAACATATTCAGCCTGAATTTCATCAATGCCGAAGCCAATCATAAGGTTTGGCACCACCTGTGATTCCTCTTCGGTTTCACGCACAATTTTAATAGCCTTATCAATATCAAGCAGTATTTTTTCAAGACCTTTTAAAAGATGCAGTCTGTCATTTGCCTTTGAAAGTCTGAAATAAACTCTGCGCCTTACACATTCTTCTCTAAACGCTACCCACTCGGAAACAATTTCTTTAACTCCCATAACTCTCGGTGAGCCTGCTATGAGAATGTTAAAATTACAAGAAAAGCTATCCTCAAAAGGTGTCATTTTAATAACCTTTTTCATAAGCTTTTCGGGGTCTGCGCCACGTTTTAAATCAATTGTGATTTTAAGACCGCCAAGGTCTGTTTCATCACGAATATCATTAATTTCGGTAATCTTTTTAAGCTTTACAAGTTCGATTACTTTTTCAATTATAGCCTCTGATGTGGTAGTTGGGGGAATTTCTGTAATATCAATGCAGTTTTGCGATTTATCATATTCCCACACACCGCGTACCTTAAAGCCGCCTCTGCCTGTTTCATATATTTTTTCAATTGCCGCTCTGTCATACAAAAGTTTGCCGCCGATTGGAAAATCGGGAGCTAACAATGTATCGGCAACATTTATATCGTTGTCCTTAATATAAGCAATTGTTGTTTCGCAAACCTCTCGCAAATTAAAGGGACAAATTGAGCTTGCCATACCCGCCGCAATACCTGTATTAGCGTTTACAAGCACTGATGGGAATGTTACGGGAAAAAGGGTAGGCTCTTTCATTGTGGCGTCATAGTTATCCACAAAATCTACGGTATCTTTTTCAATGTCTGCAAAAAGTTCATTTGCTATCGGTGCTAATTTAGCCTCGGTATAACGCGAAGCAGCATAAGCCATATCACGCGAATAAGCTTTACCAAACGAGCCCTTAGAAGCAACATACGGATGCAAAAGCGCCTGATAACCTTCAGACAATCTTACCATTGTTTCATAAATTGCGGCATCACCGTGGGGATTAAGTTGCATAGTTCTACCCACAATGTTTGCCGATTTAATAGTATTGCCGTTTAAAAGTCCCATATTATACATTGTGTAAAGCAGCTTTCTGTGAGATGGCTTAAAACCATCAATCTCAGGAATAGCACGCGATACTATAACACTCATAGCATAGGGCATAAAATTGCTTTCAAGTGTTTCTGTAATTGGTTGTTCCACTGTAAGACCTGCGCCTGCAATATAAGCATTCATTTGAGGTTTTACTGTTTTTTTAGTTTCTGTTTTCTTGCGCGGAGCCATAATACTCTCCTTATATAAATTTCTCTAATTAACTAATGTCTGCTTCATCAAGATAAATATAACCGTTTTCAGCAATAAAATCCTTTCGTCCTGCAAGGTCATCACCGAGTAGTAAATCAAACATCTGACTTGTTCTCTCGGCATCTTGAGGCATAACCTTTATAAGACGCCTTGTTTCCGGATTCATTGTTGTGAGATTCATCATATCGGGTTGATTTTCACCAAGTCCCTTTGAACGCTGAATGTTATATTTAGCATCTCCGATTTTTTCAAGTATTTCTGCCTTTTCCTTTTCATCATAAGCAAAATAGGTC
>JAFYNC010000173.1 GCA_017549905.1 Clostridia bacterium
AGGCGTTGACATTCTTAGCGCCAGCGGACATAAAATTCACGGCCCTAAAGGTATAGGTTTTCTTTATAAAGCAAAAAATATTAATATACAACCATTTATCACAGGCGGCGGTCAAGAAAATGGCTTGCGCTCAGGTACTGAGGCTGTGCCGCTAATTGCCGGTCTTTTAGGGGCTGTAGAAGAAATTGGCAACATATCAGAAAACCTTGATAAAATTGAAGAACTTAATTTATATGCAAGAGAAAAACTTTCTGCTTTTGACTGTTTCAAAATTAATTCACCTGAGAATGCATTGCCTTATATTTTAAACATATCTGTGCCACACTACCGCTCAGAAACAATGTTGCATTTTCTTGAAATAAAAAATATTTTCGTGTCATCGGGCAGTGCCTGTGCCAAAGGAGAACTCAGTTATGTGCTTAGTTCCTTAGGTGCAGATAGATCACTTATTGACAGCGCCCTAAGGCTCAGCTTTTCACGAGATACTACTAAGGAGGATATAGACTGCGCTATTGATGCTTTACTCGAAGCCACTCAAAAGCTCAGACGTTCTAAAATATGAAAGAAATAATACTTATAAAAAACGGTGAACTCGCTTTAAAAGGACTTAACCGTTCTAATTTTGAAGATGCTCTTGTAAAAAATATGAAACGCAGGTTAAATAGTTTAGGCAGTGTTTCTATAAGAAAAGCGCAATCCACTATATATGTTGAACCTCAAAGTGATGACTTTGATTTTGACGAAGCTTTAGAAAGAGTAAGCTGCATTTTCGGAATTGCAGCCTTTAGCCGCGCATGTGTATGCGAAAAGACTGTAGAGGATATTCTTACCAAATCGGTTGAATATTTGAAGCCTTCTTTGGAAAATATAAAAACATTCAAGGTAGAAGCTAAGCGCGCTGACAAAAACTTCCCCCTAACCTCACCCGAGATTTCGCGTGAGCTTGGCGCCACACTCTTAAAAGCTTTTCCGCATCTTAGGGTTGATGTTCACAACCCCGAAAGAACTGTTTTTGTTGAAATAAGAGATTATGCGGCTTATGTCCGTGCAGAACAGTTGCAAGGTGCCGGTGGACTTCCTGTTGGCACTGCAGGTACCGCTTCTATACTAATTTCTGGCGGTATTGATAGCCCTGTTGCAGCTTGGACAATGGCAAAACGCGGACTTAGACTTAATGCTATTCACTTTGCAAGTCCGCCATATACCAGTAAACGTGCCGAATTAAAGGTTAGAACCTTGCTTTCAAAGGTAGCAAGATATAGCGGAAGTATCAACCTTGCTATTGTTCCTTTTACCGAAATTCAAGATATGATAGCAGAAAACTGTCCCGAAGAGTATTTCACACTTATAATGCGCAGAATGATGATGCGTATAGCTGAAAGATTGGCTGAAAAATCTGGCAGTCTTGCGCTTATTACAGGCGAAAGTTTAGGTCAGGTTGCAAGTCAGACCTTACCTGCGCTTGTTACTACTGATGCTGTAACAAATATTCCTGTTCTTCGCCCGCTTATCGGAATGGACAAGGAAGAGATTATACGTATTTCACGAAAAATCGATGCTTTTGAAACCTCTATTTTACCCTATGAGGACTGTTGCACTGTGTTTACACCGAAGCACCCAAAAACACGTCCTACCTTAAGTGCTTGTGAAGAGGCAGAAAGTTCTCTTAACATCGATGAACTTATTGAAAAAGCTATTAACGATACTGAATATTCTTTTATTGATTAAGGTGATTTTTTGATTAATAACGAGCTTTTCCTAAAAGCTAAACACACTGTTGACCTTTTAAAACAAAATGGCCTTAAAGTTGCTACGGCAGAATCCTGCACAGGTGGTATGTTATCGGCCTATATCACCTCTGTGGCAGGAGTTTCGGATATATTTGAGATGGGACTTTGCTCTTATTCCTGCCGAATTAAAAATGAAATACTTGGTGTTAGTAAAGAAACACTTGATAAATACGGCGCAGTATCAGAAAACACAGCACGTGAAATGGCAGAACACATAATAACTATTTCAGGTGCAGATATAGGTGTTTCGGTCACAGGAGTTGCAGGACCCGACAGTAGCGAAGGGCATCCTATGGGTTATGTTTTTATTGCATTAGCCGATAAAAACATAACTAAAACTAAACTTTTAAATATTAAACCCATTAGTCGAAATTTTGTCAGAGAATCGGCTGTGACTGAAATATTCAATTTAATAAACGATTATATTAGCCAAAGCATTTAAATGGTGCTTGCCGTTCGCCAATAAAGCGGCAACCATGACACTCTCTGTGTCTGAGAAAGGATAAGGTAATTATTATGCATAAAAGATTTAACATTTTTGATTTTTTTAGATTTATTAAATACTCCTATCTACCTAATAAAAACGATAATTTCGGTCAAGTATTAATAAAACTTATATTTTTACTAAGTCTTACCGCCTTTATAGTTGCAAGTGTTTATATATCAGGATATTTTATTTCCGCCAAAAAGCACGATAATATTATCGAAGAAGCGCGAAATATCTGGCACGGAGCTTCATCACAAGTAATTATAAATGAAAATAACGAGAAAGAGGTTTTATCTCCAAAAGAGATCCTTCTTCGTCAAAACGGTGATTTTAAGGGTTGGATCAAACTTGGCAACACAAAAATTGATAACCCTATTTATCAAACAGATAATAACGAATATTATCTTGACCATAATCTAAACCGAAAGAAAAGTGCTTATGGTGCGCTATATTTCGATTGCCGAAACACCATAGCTAACGATAGAATTGATCAAAACCTTGTTATATACGGACATGAAATGAAAAACGGTTCTATGTTCGGACAATTAAAAAAGCTTCGCTCTCTTGATTTTTATAAGCAAAACCCAACAATTGAATTTTCTACTCTTTATAGCGAGGGTACATATAAGATTTACTCGATTTTCGTTCTAAATGCAGTCAAAGCAGATGATGGCGGGAAAATATATAATATTTTAGGTCAAGATTTTGCCATTAAATCCAGTTTTGACAGATGGGTTAATGATGCCCTTTCAAGGAGTCTTATTAACACCACCGTTGATGTTGAATTTGGCGATGAAATTATAACTCTTGTGACTTGCACAGATGATTTCCCAAATGCCCGATTTGTAGTTATGGCTCGCAAAACCAGAGAAAATGAAAGTACTAACGTTGATACAGAAGGAGCTACTGTTAATCCTAATCCTAAATATCCAAGACGTTGGTATGACGAGCGTGGACTTGAGTATCCCTTTAAAAATTAATAGGAGGAGCGAAAATGCTTGCAAACATGAAAGTTGATATCATTTACTACAAATCAAACTCTGATTTTGAAATGGAGTTTAATTTGTGCGGATGTTGCCGTATGCGATTGCTTACAGATAAATCCCCCGACCGCAAAACTATGGTTCACAGTCTGGCACGTGCAGTATCCAGAAGCAGAATAATAATGATCGTCGGCTCACTCTTCGGAGAAACAGGCACAATACCAACTGTATCTGAAGCTATCGACACAGGGCTTTCTGCCATTGATAATAAAGCTTATGGTATTAAATCAGAAGAAGAAATAAAAATAATTTCAGGTGCTACTCCTTTAATTTCACCTGACGGCATATTTGGCGGTTGTATTATCGAAAGCGGCCCACAGACCTTGATTTTAATTACAGATAACAAAACCGTTCGCAAAAGCATTATGCTCTCTTTGATACATCCTTATATTGAAGAGCTCCACGCAAATGAATTACTTGAAAAAGCCTCTAACGCAGAGGAAACTTCATCCAAAACCGTATCTGATAATTTTGAAGATGGCAACTTAATTCTTGAAACTGAAGAAGTTGAAAACCAATATTCCGAATTAGGCAACTCAGAGTTTTTAACCGAAATTCATGACGATGTTGAAGAGCCACTTGAGTTGGAGGATACACAAATTCTAACAGAATCAATTGTTGATGACGATACAGAAGCTATTGTTAGCAATGATGAAGAAATATTATCTAATGAAGAACCGGAAAATATTCAAGAGGTTATAGACTATAGCGCTCAAGGAATTCTTTCTGATGACACCAATGATTTTGAAAAAGACCCTTCGGATATTAAAATTGACCAACCTAATATTTTATCAGACGATGAGTCAGATACTTTTGATTTTTCAGATTTAGACCAATTTGATTTCATTAATAAACATGATTCTGAAATACTTGTTGAAAGTGATGGTTCAGATGAGCCTTACAGCAGAGGTTATTCATTAAAAATGCCAATTCTTATTTTAACTATCGTTTTGCTGTTAACCATCTTGGTTCTCTGCTATTGCATATTTATAACCCCATCTTCAAGCGGTTCGACACCAACAGCATTTATAAAAGAAACCTTTGATATTTTATTTGGATAAAAAATCAGGTAGGATTAGAGGCACACTCCGCAAGGAAGTGTGCCTCAGTTATATTCGCCTATCGGCGAGTTATATTGCTTCGCAGTGATATTTGGACTTAAGTCCAAGTTATATTCGCTTTGCGAGTTTTAAGGGCGAATATAATATCACTGAAACTGCAAGTTTCAATATCACTCTTTTGAGAAATATCTCGCCTATGGCGAGGTATTCCAAAAGAATATCACTGTGAGAACTGTCTCACAATATCACTAATCTTTTTTATCTTTGAGATAGGTATTATTTCAAAGTATGTAACCCACTATGACACTTTCAAACCGAAAGTGTCATTTTTCTTATTAAAAATAAATAGGGAGAAACTTCTTTACGAAGTGTCTCCCAAGTCGTGCATCTTTTTTACTGTTCTTAAGAACTCCTATGCTGAGGGAGCTTTTGATTCCTTTTACTCTTCAGAAGCGCGGCGGAATCTTCTCCAAAG
>JAFYNC010000174.1 GCA_017549905.1 Clostridia bacterium
AACCTTTCTGCCGATTTCGTTCTTGAGCGACAATTCAACCTCTTTATAGAATGTGGGAGTATCTTTTTTGGGGCTCGCAACAGTTTTGCTTTTCTCTTTAGCCATTCTTTCAAGTTCACGAACACTAGCGCCCATTGTTGCGGCATAAAGCATTCTTTTTCTTAATTCCATATCATCGGTAGATAGCAACGCTCTTGCATGTCCCGCAGAGATTGTACCTATGCGCAAAGCCTCTAATTCAGCGGCTTCAAGCGATAAAAGGCGAAGAGAATTTGTAACAGCGCTTCTTGATTTTCCCATTCTTTTTGCCACTTCTTCTTGTGTGAGTGAGAAATCTTCTAAAAGCGCTTTATAACCAAGAGCTTCTTCAACCGCGTTCAGATCTTCACGTTGTAAATTTTCTATGAGCGCTATTTCCATTAAGGTTTTATCATCGGTTTCCTTGATAATTACAGGCACTTCGCTTAAATTTGCAATTCGGCAAGCGCGCCATCTGCGTTCACCTGCAATAATCATATATGTGCCATCTAAATTTGGTCTAACCACTATAGGTTGTATAAGACCGTGGTTTTCTATGCTTTGAGCGAGTTCATTTAACGCCTCGTCATCAAAATCCTTTCGAGGTTGATTTCTATTAGGCTCAATATCATTTATGTTAACCAACACAGAGCCGCCTTTATCGTTTGAATTTTCATTGAAAAGCGAGTCGAGTCCACGTCCTAAACCTTTTTTTACAGCCATTTTAACCTCTCCTGTTCTTCTTTAAAAACTCTTTTGCCAAATCATCATACGCCAAAGCGCCCTTTGAACGCTTATCATAATACTGTATCGGCATACCATAGCTCGGTGCTTCCGAAAGTCTTACCGCACGCGGTATTGCGGTTTTATAAAGCTTATCTGCAAAATATTTTTTAATTTCGCCTACAACCTGACCGGTAAGATTTAATCTTCCGTCATACATTGTGAGCACAATTCCCTCAATTTCAAGGGTCGGATTGTAAAGTCTTTTAACCTGTCTGACAGTAGCAATCAATTGTGATAAACCCTCAAGCGCAAAATATTCGCATTGAATAGGCACTAAAACAGTATCACTTGCATTAAGCGCGTTAATAGTAACAAGTCCAAGCGAAGGCGGACAGTCAATAAATATGTAGTCATACTGTTCTCGCGCCGTTGCAAGTGCCATTTTAAGCTGATTTTGTCGGTTTTCTATCTCAATTAAGTCAACCTCAGCCGCCGCCAAATTCATTGAAGATGGCACAACGTCAACATTTTTATACTCCGACTTAATCACCGCGTTTAAAGCCGTACTTTCACCTATAAGCAGTTCATAGGTGGTGTTTTTAACGCTTTTTTTATTTATTCCGTATCCGCTTGTGGTATTTCCTTGGGGGTCGGCGTCTACAAGCAACACCTTTTTGCCCGAAATACCTATCGCAGATGCTAAATTGACAGCTGTTGTAGTCTTACCTACACCGCCTTTTTGATTAACAATAGAAATAATCTTTCCCATACAAAGCTCCTTAGCAATTTAAAGGATGTTTCACGTGAAACATTTATATTTATATTATATCAGCGCTAAAGAGATTTGTAAAGAAAAAACATTTTTCAAGTTTTATCTCCCGACCTGAAAAGTAATGCCATAATTACACCAAATAGCGCCGATGCGGTTATTCCTGCCGCAGTTGCGGTAAGTCCTCCGCTTAGCGCACCGATTAAACCGTACTGTTGCACCGCTTCTTGCACACCTTTTGCAAGGCTATATCCGAAACCTGTCAATGGAACGGTAGCTCCCGCGCCCGCAAAATTAACCAAAGGCTCGTAAATACCTATTGCAGTTAATATCACGCCCGAAACCACAAAAGAAACCAAAATCCGCGCAGGTGTAAGTTTAGTATAATCAATAAGCACCTGACCTATAAGACATATAAAACCGCCTGTGATAAACGCAAACAAACAACTTTTAAAAATCTCCATATATGTTCCTCTTTATAAAAAAATATCAATGTTTCACGTGAAACATTGATATTTTTTGCATTTATTCGGTTTTTATTCGCTAATATTAAAGGAATTTAATATTTCTTGTTTCGCGGTTTCATAATCAATATGTCTAAGCTGAATACTATCTGCGCTTTCTGAACAAAGGGTTATTCGCACTTTACAAGTTTTATAATAAAAATCCGTGAAAACTCTTAAAAGCCTTATTTGTCCTATTTTTTCTTTTGGACAGTACATTTCACAGGTGCGAAGTCCTCTTTTACTTTGAACTAATACGTTATTTCCGAAACATATTTTTCCGTTTTTATATTCAAGCAACGAAATATACGCGTAATAAAAGACGAAACATAACGCCACAAAGGTTAAAAAGAATATAAACCTTGTAAATTCATCGAAAATAATTGCTGATGAAATAGAAACCGCTAATACAACTATTAATAATACAGATGGCCAGAACAAAAATCTGCTTTGGTTTAAAAGTGAGCGCTTTGGCTCAATATAGTTGCTTTGGGGTGTGAGAAACGGGAAATAAAACGAAAAGTCTTTTTTAATTTCCCCGTATCTGCCGCTTGGCACCATTACCTGAGATTCGCTTTTGGGATCACCAAAACCGCCAACACTTACTTTTAAAGAATATCTTTTAAGTAAAAGCATTAGTGCGGTTTGCTCTATTTTAACATCGTTCACCGATGAACGCTTAAAAGCAGTTCTTACCCTTGTGAAAAAACCTGAACAAACCTCTAATTTTTTCTCGCCCATAATAACGCGGAAATTAACAAACTTTAAAAAAGAATAAATAAACGATATCGCATACCCGAGCAACAGCACAAGCGAAACAGTATTAACGATAGGGGGGAAATGGGTTTCAATTTTAGCTGAAACATTGTTGATTTCATCAAGCAACATTTCACTAAGAGCTATACCTAACAAATTACCGGCGCGATTAATAATAGGAACACCAATTATCATCCCAGTGAAAGCAGAAGACGTTGCAGCCGCCATAATAGCAACCTTTATAGGCGAAAAACGTTGTTTTGAAACCTCTTCGCCGCCATAAAGCATTTTTGATAGTTCTTTGGCATCAGAAAACCTTAGCTTAAACTCGAAATCAGAACGCTTGTATGTTCCCGCCTCGGTATTAATTCTAAAGGTTACCGAACCAAAAATCACATCAAAAGGATTTCTTGCCGTTTGAACTGAAGAAAGTTTAGAAATTTGAATTTCACAACGTTTTATAAATAAAATGCCTGTTCTGATATAAACACTATCATTATCACAACTAACCCTAAAAGCCATGCACCTAAGCGCCGCTATTGCGATAATTACGCCAAATACCAAAAACTCGAACTTGAAAAAACCATTTATCTC
>JAFYNC010000175.1 GCA_017549905.1 Clostridia bacterium
GCTCAAACGCTGCGGCTACTTTACCGAACCTGATGACCAGCTGCAGATTACAGAGGAATTTAATGAGCTTTCAAATCCGATTATCGAGTTTGTTAAAGAACTTGACATCGGAGGCCGTATGTCAAATCAATCTCTTTACACCGAATACAAACGTTGGTGCGAAGATTCAGGCCACAATCCGCTTGCGAGGAATACTTTCGTAAAGCGCATTGCAAAGGTTATTAAAGAGTATCGCACCGACCTCGTTGCCTACAGAGTGATGAATGAGCGCGGTTATGAGGTCAAGGACGACGTTGAACCGTGGTAATATGACAGTAACTCGGTTCGAAAAACGATACCGTCATAGGAACTGTCATACCCGCAAACCCAGCTATATCTATATTTCTTATTACTTTATGACAGTTATGACAGTATGACAGTAAAATATAACTATACTATAGAAAAAAAACAGGGTTTAACAAAAAAACGGTAAAAATTATATAAAGTAACGGTTTTTACGTACTGTCATTGTCATAGCGTCATACATTTTCTCTTAGGAGGTAATTATTTATGGACAGCAAAGATAAATCCATTGTGCCAAATACTTCGGGACATTTAAACACACTTTATGATGTCCCCAATAAAGCTGAAGCAGCGAAGAAAATTTCAGCTATTCTTGAGCAGTCAAATGCTCTGCTTTATGAGAGCCTTGAAAGACCTAAAACCAATGTTCACAATATACCTGAACTTATTGAATCAACCAGAGGTTATTTTGACTTCTGCAAAGAACGCGGTATAATGCCTTCGTTCAGAAGATTATCCAATTGGTACGGTTATTCATACAGACAGCTTTATAAAATCATTGATAAGCAATCGCCTGAAGGTATTTATCTTGACCAAATACGCGATGCGATAAAGGATAACTTGGAGCAAGCAGCCCTTGTTAATGCAGTAAACAATATTTCAGCTATGTTTATACTTAAATCACAGTATGATTATGTTGAGGCTACAAAGGTTATTCTTGAACCTTCTGAATCGTTGCTCGGTCAACCTAAAACGCCTGAGGAGATTGCAAACTATATTGATGCGGATATTGTGGAGGATTAAGCCATATAGAGCAAGTTTTGACGAGATTTTGCATATAGTGAAAATTTTTACCTTTCACACTCCTTAAAAAAGAGGGCGAGCTTTACCACTTTTGCCCTGATTTTGCCCAAAATTTGCATATATGCTCCCACAAATACCCTAATTTTGCCCGAAATTTGCATATATGCCTGATTTTGACCAAAAAACGCATATATAGTGCGTTCGGGAGCAAAACGGAAAATCGCAAATAGAACATTTGTTCGGAGAACAGGTGTTCTATTTCGTTTTGTTCTTTTTTGCGGCCGCGATAACATAATAATTATAGTATAGCCGTAAAACGCGCAAAAACGGCTTGTAAAGCGTTTTTATAGTTTAACAATATAAAATCATTACCGAAATAAAAACGGCTTTAAAACGGCTTTAAAACGCTTATTTTAAATAGGCGCAAAAAATACCGGGGTAAAATATCCCAGTACCGTTAAGCTATATAAAAAAATAAAGCCCGGAGGCGATCCGGGCTTTTTGTTATTCTATTTCGCAGCGCTTGCTATTATTAAAACGGGCAAAAGTAAAATTAATAATATTATCATATTACACCTCCCCCGCAATTTTTAAATTGTAATATGTCGGCGTTGTTTTTATTTCGCTTTTCATTTCTTTAATAGCGGCGTTTATTTTTTGCGTTGTCTCTTTATAATCGCCGTAACCGGTACACCAGCCCGGGAAAACAACGCTAACATTAAAATTATCAATAATATATAACATAAAATTTTTAATTCTTGTTACCTCTTTTAAAGCTTGCAATTTTTCGCCGTAATTATCAAAACAATATTTAAAATTATTTTCAATATCTATTGAAAAGCCTTCATAATATCCCGGCTTTAATGTTATATGAAAATAATAAAAAAACTCATTTCTCAATATAGCGGCTATTTCGTCAAATTCAAAGTTTATATCGTCGCTGTAAAATTCATCATCATAATTGATATTATTTGTATTATATCCCAAAGTTATATAATCGCTTGTAAAATAATTTATTGTACCCATTTTTTAGCCCTCCATTATAAATTATATATATTTGGATGCATCCAGCTAAGATCAATACCGCCGTATTGTTTATTTACCGGTATATAATTTATATGATATTTTGAATAAATCGCCGGCGTTATTGCGTCGCAATCGGAAAAAATATTTTCTAAAAGCCATCGCAAGTTTTCAACTGTCTTTTTTTCGCAACTTGATCCGTAATAGCTCCATTCAATATAATTTTTATAACTGGCTATTTTCCCGATGCCGCGCCCGTTTTTTATCCCGACGTAAACGGCGCCGCCGTTTATATCGTTTAAAATGTTTTTCAATTCTTTATTTGTGTATTTTTTCATTCTTCCTCTTCCTCCTCTTCCTCTAATTCATCAAATAGCGCCGCAAGATCGGGATCGTCTTCAATTGAATCAATATAATATCGGTTTTCGCTCATTTCTTCTATAGCGTAACTGTCTAAAAACGCGCTATAATCTTTGTAATCCGATGATATCAAATTGCCGTAACCGTTAAAAGAAAAATAATATTTATTTGGGTTAAATTCTTTATAATGTTTTTCGCCGTGTTCATCTATCGTGTAGCTGTCTTCATCGTATCCGTAAAAAGCGCGAAATAATATGTCTCTTGCGTCGGTACCGCTGTAAATGTCGTTTAGTTCATCCATTTCGTAATAACGGCTGTCGTTTAAATATCCGTTGTAGCTGTCTAATTCTTCAATACAAGAATTAAAAAGATCTTCCTCCTCCTTGAAATATTCAATAATTTTTTTAATTGTGTTTTCCTTCATTGCTTTATACCTCCATAAATTTATTTTTGTTTTTCTTTTTTTTGTTATCCCGCTAACAATATAACGGTAACGATCATAATGTAACCGTACAGCGCCGCGCCGATGGTACCGGCCGCAATTGTGAAAAATTCTTTTAGTTTGTTTTTCATTTTGTTCAATCCTCCGTTTTTAATATAACGTGATCGCGCTGCTCAAATAGATCTGTTGACATTTCAACGGCTACTTGTTCAACCCCATAATATACGCCGTTGTTGTTAATTGTTATAATAGCGTCGTGCGGCAGTCGAGATAAAATTGTTAATAGTTCGTGTGCTGTCATTTTTTTTAGCTCCTTTTTATTTGTTTGTTATCTCATATTTGAGTTATTGTCAATAGTATATCTCAAAATTGAGATAATGTCAATATCTTTTACGAAAAAATATCGCCTTTTTGAGATATTTTTTTGTTGTAACAAAAATCTTGCCTTTTGTTACATATATAATATATATTTTTTTCATTATAAAAGAAGGAAGGCCGCAAAACGTCAACGGGGCGGGGGTGTATCCCGGGCAGCACCACCACTCTCTAAGTGTTTTAAATTCCTGAAAAAATAAAAAAAGTTTCAAAAAAAAGGTTGACATTATTTCAAAAATGAGATATACTATTATCAACAACAGAAAAGGGGTGGTTGAAATGAAACCGGGAGAAATAATAAAAGAGGCTTTAAACACTTGTGGTTGGAGCCAAGATGAACTTGCAAAGAGATTGGGATATAAAAGGCAATCTTCTATAGGTAGCCGTTTATCAAGAGATTCTATGCGCCTTTATACCTTTATTGACTTTTTGGACGAAATGGGTTACGAGATAGTTGTTAAGAGCAAAAGCCCTAACAAAAACTCAAATGAATGGAAGGTAACAAAATGATCTACGCTTATCTCCGAGTTTCCACAAAGGAGCAGAACCTTGAAAGACAAATAGTAGCTGTTAAAGAATATCGCCCTGAGCTATTGATGGAGAATGTCTATAGCGATAAGCAATCAGGAAAGAACTTTGATAGAACAGAGTATTTAAAGCTGAAGGCTGTTATAAAGCCCGGGGATGAATTGATTGTCAAAGAGCTGGACCGTTTGGGAAGAAACAAAGAGGAAATAAAAAAAGAGCTTAGTTGGTTTAAGGAAAACAAGATAATAGTAAGAATATTAAACGTGCC
>JAFYNC010000176.1 GCA_017549905.1 Clostridia bacterium
TCAGGCGCAAAAATAAGGTAACGGCTTTTTCCTGTTTGATTGTCAATCACTATAAGGTAAGCGTTGGAGTCATTTTGATTACAAGCGAAAAACACCTGCTTTTTATCAACATTTGTAAGTAATGCAGGATTATATTTTTCTATTCTTGATGTTTTAGCCAAATCAAGAGATAACATACGCTTACGTGAACTCTTGTTTATAATTTTATCAATATCCATTACGCCGTTAGTAATAATATATTCGTATTCAATATTAAGAAAAGCGCAAAGTTTATAAGCACCAAAAAGTATACCTAAAACCAATAAAGCTGAAAATGAACTAATTACAGGTATTTTAACAAAAAGAAGAATTAAGCAAAGAAATATAGCTAAAAACCAGATTCCTAAAAAGCTAAGAGTTTCTTTAATTCCTTTTTTAATGGTTATAATTTGTTCAAAAAAAGTATCCATGTCATATCTCCCTTTGATGACTAATAAAATATTTATTATATTATACAACAAGACACGTACCACTTGCAATATAAATTATTTTGTTATATAATAAATTTACAATTATTTCAAAATTGGGGTGTACCTGTGAAAATTAAAAATGGTTACAAACTGCAAAAAATATCGGAACAATGGGTAATCACCTATAATGGAAATCCTACAGAGGCACAGCTTAGTTCCATTGTTCTTTCGGATGCTGCAGTTTTTTTGTGGAATTTATTAAAGGAAAAGGAAGTTACAAAAACAGAAATGTTAGATGCGATTATTGGTGAATTTGATATTTCAACCGTTTTAGCGCTTGGTAACATTGATGTTTTTGTGCGCACACTTAAAGAAAATGACATCATTGAAGAATAAAACAAACAATAAACAAACTTTGGGTTGGATTATAAAATCTTCTAAAAGATATATTTGGGCTGTAGTTATACTCACAGTTTTATCGGCAAGTATATCACTTTCTGCTATAGCTTTGGCTTTGGTTTCTAAGCAAGTTATTGATATTGCAACCGGAAATGCACAGGGAGATTTTTTAAAAAGCGGATTATTGCTTTTTGCAATAGTTATTTTTCAAATTATTATAAGCGGTATTAATTCTATTCTTAGAGTTAATGTTAACTCAAAACTTGTAATTGCTTTGCGAAACAGGCTTTTCTCAAAAGTAAGCAAAAGAAAGTATTCTGAGCTTTATGAGTATCATTCGGGTGAATTGGTTAATAGATTTACATCGGATATTGATGTTGTGGTTTCAGGCTGTGTTAATATAGTGCCGAGTGTGGTTTCTATGGTGTCAAAAATAATCGGTGGAATTTCTGCCCTTTTAATATTGGATAAGCGAATAGCTCTTTTGATTTTGGTTTTTGGCATTACCGTTCCAATGCTTGGAAGAGTTATTAACAGAAGATTTAAGATATTGCATAAGCAGTGTCAGGAATCAGAGGGTAAAACCCGCTCTTTTTTACAGGAATGTTTTGCTAATATTATAGTGCTTAAGATTTTTTCAAGCGAGGCTTCATTTGCAAAAAAGCTTAGCCAATATATGAGAAAAAACCATCAATTAAAGATGAAAAGAGCAGGTATTTCAACCGTTACACATCTTAGTTTGCATACTTTTTTCACTGCAGGTTATTATGTGGTATTATTATGGGGTGCCGGCTCGATCGCCAAAGGCGCAATTACATACGGTACGCTTAATGCATTTTTGCAGTTGGTGCAGCAGCTGCGCGCTCCTATGCAAAATGTTTCGGGCATAATGCCGCAGTATTATTCTATGCTTGCCTCCGCTGAAAGACTTATAGAGCTTGAAAACGGAGATGTTGATAAAGCGCCTGATGAAGAAAAAATTTCAGTAATTAAGAAAGCGTTTAATAGTATAGAATTTAAAGGTATAGATTTTGCTTATAAGAACGAGGCAATTTTAAGCAACTGTAATTTCAAAGTAGAAAGTGGAAAAATCACCGCTCTTACAGGTGAGTCGGGTAGCGGAAAGAGCACAGTTTTAAAGCTTATTTTAGGTCTTTATGAAGCGCAAAACGGAACTATTACTATAAACGGTGATATTCCGTTTGATACGTCACTTAGAGGGATTTTTGCTTACGTTCCGCAAGGCAATATGATTTTATCCGGAACGGTTAGAGAAAATATAACCCTTTGTAATGAAAAAATCAGCGAAGAAGAACTGATAAATGTCTCAAAGGCGGCTTGTATTTACGATATTATTTCAGAGCTTCCCGATGGCTTTGATACTGTTCTTACTGAGCGAGGCGGGGGACTTTCTGAGGGGCAAATACAACGAATATCTATCGCCAGAGCATTACTTGCAGATGCGCCTGTTTTACTATTTGATGAAGCGACCTCTGCATTAGATGAGGCTACCGAAACAGAGCTTTTAAACAACATTAAGGCCATGAAAGAAAAGACGGTGTTGTTTATTACACATAGGAACACAAGCTTAAAAGTTTGCGATAAGATAATTCACGTTGAAGATAAGGTTTTTAAAACAATTAAAGAATAAAATTAGTTTTTGCGATACAGTCACTTAGGCTGTATCGCTTTTTTTATGTCGGTGAATGGCTATTAGTTCGGCAGTATTCTTGTATCGCCGGGAGGGAAAAGGCTATGAAAGAGAATGATAAGCTTCTTTATAAAACAATGAAAACGCTTCTTAATGAAAAGTTATCGGATGCAGAGGTTGAGTCGCTTAAGGCTGAGGGATTTACAGTTAAAAATCCAACAAGAAAGACTGCAATAATGGTAGCGCTATATAAAAAAGCGTCTTCGGGTGATCTTTCGGCTATAAAGGAGCTTCGTTCAATTGTTAGCGAAAAAAATGAAGACAAGCTGCAAGGCAGCAAGGCGGTGGTGATTATTGACGACATCTCAACTTAAGATGTCGCAAATAGTAGGCGGAGGATACGATGACTTCTGGAACTGTAAAAAGCGTTACAGAGTATTAAAAGGCGGAAAGGGCTCTAAAAAATCTGCCACTACAGCCCTCAATTTTATATTCAGGCTAATGAAAGAAAAAAAGAGTAATCTTTTGGTGGTAAGGCAGGTTATGAATACACATAGGGACAGCACCTTTGCACAGCTTAAATGGGCTCAGGAAAAGTTGGGAGTGGCTTCCCTTTGGAATAACACACTATCGCCTCTTGAAATGGTATATAAGCCCACAGGGCAAAGAATTATTTTCAGAGGCTTTGATGATGTTCTCAAGTTAGCATCTACTACCGTTTCTTACGGTTATCTTAATTACGTCTGGATAGAGGAGGCTTTTGAAATTGCAAACGAAGCAGATTTTGATAAGCTTGATCTTTCTATGCCGCGAGGTAAAATTCCGCCGCCGCTTTACAAGCAAACTACTATTACCTTTAACCCTTGGAGTGAGGGACACTGGCTTAAAAAACGTTTTTTTGATAATAAATCTCCTTTTGTTGCAACCTTTTCCACAAACTACCTTGTAAATGAATTTCTTGATGATACCGACCGACTTGTGTTTGAGCGTATGAAAAAGGTTAATCCGCGAAAATATGAGGTTGCGGGTCTTGGGAACTGGGGTATTTCCGAAGGACTTGTCTTTGAAAATTGGCGGGTAGGCGAAATTAATATACCTGCTGATGAGGACTACAAATGGAAAAACTTTTACGGTCTTGATTATGGTTATACCAACGACCCTACCGCTTTTGTGGCATTCAAGGCAAATCCCATTGATAAGCAAATTTACATATTTTGCGAGTTTTACAAAAAAAGAATGCTTAACTGCGATATTGCGGAAAAAATTAAAGCTCTTGGTTTTTCAAAAGAAAGAATAAGGGCAGACAGCGCCGAGCCTAAGTCTAACGAAGATTTACGAAGACTAGGAATTTTGAGAATAATGCCTTCGGTAAAAGGGCGTGACAGTATTTTAAACGGAATATCCGCGATAAGCGAATACAGCATTACGGTTGATAAAACTTGTGTGAATATGATAAGAGAGCTTTCGACTTATGTTTATGATGAACGTTTAAACGATAGAGGACAAAAACTGCCAAAGGATAGTGACAATCATCTTTGCGATGCGCTGAGATACGCATTTGAGGATGTAAAGCTTTTTAGACCATTAAAACCCGAGGAAAACACAAAGGAAAAATCAGAAATTGGAGCCAAGGATTTAAACGGAGCGTGGAATATATGATAGTTATTTTGATTGCACTTTTAAGCTTTATTGTGGGCTTTTGGTGTGGAATTGTAAAAGAAACACCTGTAAGAGCAAGGAATAAAATGAAACTTGAACTACAAGAAGATTTAAAACAAGAATACGAAAATTTTTTAAGCTATGACGGCACAGAACAAAATTAAAGGAGAGGCTTATGACCGAAAAGGAAAATAAAAACTGGACTGCTGAGCAAAAGGCAGAGGATACGGAATCAGTGGCAACCATACCGCAGGATAATGAAATAACCGTGCCTGTAAAGTTTAACAAACAGGTTAAAAATCTGACTTTAGGCGAGGCTTCTTTGCTTGCACAAAAGGGAATGAAATTTGATTTAATTCGGGATGATTTTGAAACCTTAAAAAAATTAGCCGCAAAATCAAATAAAAGCGTACCCGAGTATTTGCAGGCATTAAAACAAAGGGAAGAAGAGAGGAAAAAAGCGGAGCTTTTAGAAAAGTGCTCGGGTGATAATGATTTGGTGGAAAAAATTATTGCGCTTGAGGAAAATAAGGATTTAACTGTTGACACTGTTTCAGAAATAAAGCGTTTTTTTCCTAAAATTCAAAATGAAGACGCTTTGCCGCAAGAGGTTGTGGAAAGCGCAAAACTTAAAGGTACACTTTTGCTTGACGAATATTTGCGCTATTTATTAGCACAAAAAAAGCGACAGGAAAAAAGTATTAAAGCTCAGGAGAAAGCGGCGGATTTAAGTATTGGCTCACAGCAGAGTCAAAGAAGCGCTCTTTCACCTGAAAGCCAAGAGTTTATAAAAGGACTCTGGAATTAAATTTTATTAGGAGAATATATATGTCTATTAATTCTATTGAAAATGTAACAAGATACTCAAACGAACTTGATAAAATGTTTGAACAGAAAAGTGCAGTAGGCTTTTTTGCTGATAATGCACTTGCAACCAAATTTGTTGGCGCTAAATCGGTAATTATCCCCGATATTGAATTTGAGGGTCTTTCAGATTACGACCGCGACGCAGGCTTCACAAGAGGCGCAATTAATGTTGCCAACACTTCTTATACAATGAAGATGGACCGCGCACGTTCCTTGCAGATTGACCGAGAGGATATGGATGAAACCGGTGTTGCAAATCTTGCCGGCAAGATTTTGGGCGAATATGTACGCACAAAGGTTGTTCCCGAGTGTGATGCCTATGTACTTTCAAAACTTTCATCACTTGCAGTATCACGCTCAAACACAATTAAGGGAGATACAAACAAACCTTTTGAGGCACTCTGCAATCTTATTAATGAGGTTCAGGCTGCAGTAGGCTACGATGAAGAACTTGTAGCCTTTATTGATAGCTATATGTTTGCCGCACTTCAAAATTCGAGCGAAATTTCTAAAATGATTACAGTTTCTGAGTTTAAGCAGGGTGAGGTTAACCTTAAGGTCAAGAGTCTTAACGGTGTAGCACTTATTCCTGTGGTGGCAGAAAGAATGAAAACCGCATATACCTTTGAAAGCGGTACACATGGCGGCTTTAAACCTGCAAACGACTGCGCAGAAACATATATGCTCGTTTGTCCGAAATCGGGCGCACATTTAGTAAAGAAAACCGAAAATATGCGAATCTTTACACCTGAGCAGAATATTGATGCAGATGCTTATAAATTCGATTATAGAATTTATTACGATGTATTTGTAAAGAAGAGCGGTCTTGATGCTGTTTGGGCGTGGGTTTCACCCGAAATTAATGTAACAAACGTTTCTGAAGATGTTACAGTAACTTCCGGTAATATAGCAGAAGAACTTTCTGTGACTGCTAATTCAGAAGGCGAGCTTACATATCAGTGGTATGCTTGCAACAACAAAACTAAGAGTGGTGCAGTTAAGATAGCAGGAGCTACTTCATCTACTTATGAATTAGACCAAGAACTCGCAGATGGTGAATATTATTACTTTGTAAGAATCTTTGCTGACGGTCTTGCTTCTACAGACAGTGCGGTTATTAAAGTAACTGTTCTTTAATCATAAATAATCAAAACCCGCCCGCAAACGAGCGGGTTTTGTGGAATGAAAGGAAGATTTTAAAATGTTTCTTAATCCCAAAGAAATTTTAGAAGAATATAAAAAGGGCAGTAATTTTAAAGCGTCACTCGGCTCAAAAGGTATATATGAACAAACCAAAATCAACGAAAGATTTTTTATTGGTGACCAATGGTATGGGGCAAAGTGCGGAAATGACCGTCCGCTTGTAAGGCATAACATAATTAAAAGAATAGGAAATTATAAAATGTCGCAAATTTTAGGCAGTCCTATATCGGTTAATTATTCGGCAGATGGTGTGCCCACCGAAAGTTTTGATAGCAAAACTTTTGAAATATCAGGTGATAATCCCAATAACAGTGAAATAAATTTTATAATGTCAGCGTTTGATAGCTATTATAAGACAACATCTGAAAGGGTTAAGCTAATAGACCTTAATGAGCGTATTCTCAGAAAGGCTTATATTTCAGGAAGCGCGGTGCTTTATACCTATTGGGATGCTTCTGTTCCTACAGGCCTTTATTCTGATAAGGATAAAAAGGTCAAATTAAACGGCGATATATCCTGCGAGGTACTTGATATTGAGGATATAGTTTTCGGCGACCCGTTTTGTGAAGAATTGCAGAAGCAACCTTTTATAATAATCGGGAGTAATCAAGATGTTGAGGCGGTGACCAGAGAGGCAAGGCTTCACGGCGCCGATATTTCGCGGCTTAGTGCTATAAACGATGGCGCGAGAGATTCAAAAATTAAGGTGTATACAAAACTTTATAAGGAATATAAACAAGACGGAGATTATACAATTAAATGTGTAAAGGTAACAGAAAATGCAGTTGTAAGAGAAGCATTTGACACAAATCTCAGGTTATATCCGTTAGCTATCTTTACTTGGGATAGAAAAAATAATCTTATTTACGGCGAAAGCGAGATAACATATTTAATTCCTAATCAAATTGCAATAAACAGAATGATTACGGCAAATGTATGGTCGGGAATGACTACAGGTATGCCTATAATGCTTGTAAACGGGGATACTGTTACAGACAAAATAACTAATGAGCCCGGACAGATTATAAAGGTATATGGAAACAATGAAGATGTTGAGGGAGCGGTTAAATATGTCACTCCGCAGTCGTTTGCAGAAGAATTTGATAAAAGCATTAATTCGCTTATAGAAAACACACTCACCCAAAGCGGAGCTAATGAGGTGGCGCTTGGTGACAGTAAGGCAGATAATGCATCGGCACTTGCTGCTATGCGCGATGCAGCGCTTATGCCGCTTCAAATAATTAAGAATAGATTTTACACCTTCACAGAGGATGTGGCTCGAATATGGGCGGATTTTTGGATCACACATTACGGCAATAGATATTTAAAAACAAAGGATAAAAACGGCACACGTTATATTTCTTTTGATGCAGACCGTTATAAAGAGCTTGTAATTAATACAAGGGTTGATGTAAGTAATACGGCTGTTTACAATGAACGCGAAATCACACAAATGCTTATAACTCTTTTCGAAAAAGGAATTATTGATAAAACTCAGTTACTTACAAGGTTACCCGATGGTATTGTACCTAATCTCAGAGGAATTTTAGCAGACTGCGAGGGGGACGGAAAATGAGCGGATATGATATTTTTAAAAGAGCTGTTTTAAGACTGGGATTTGCTGATTATGAAAACCGACTTTCCTCAAAAGCTATTGAATTTATAAATCAAATTTGTCTTGATTTAAAGCTTAATACTATTAAAAGTCTTAATGAAAAAGTAGAGATTTCAGATGAGTTATGTGAGGCTGTTTGCTGCGGTGTTGCAATGCTTTTATCCTTTAGCGAGGGTGATAGCGAAAAAAATAAGCTTTACTGCGACCTTTATAACTCAAAAAGGGCATCGGTTTTATCAAAGGTTTGCTTTGTGGAGGATACATTACCTAAAATGAGCGGGGGATTCTGATGAAATATGTTAATTTAAAGCAGAAAAAACGTGAAATTCTGCAAATACAAGCTCCAAACAAAGGTATGAATCTTTTAAAACCAACAGTCCATTTGGAAGAGGGAGAAATAGGATTTTCCAAAAATGTTATATTTGATGGTGGTATTTTAAAAACACGAAACGGTATAAATGCTCAAAACGTTCTGGATACAAGTATTGTCCCCGGTTATGAGCAGTATGAATATTTTTCAACCGATACAAAGGTTTTATATAAAGGTGAGGTTAAACGCATTGTAGTGGCGGGTACATTGTATGCCGATTCGCATTATTATATGTTAGTTTATCTCGTAGGCTCAAAGGGTGACGTTACAAGCCTAGGCTGTATGCATTTTAACAGAATAGATGATAATACATTTTATATACCCAAAAATGTGATTTTCTATCAAGGCGAGTGTCAGTCGGGCGGAGGTTTTTTTGCCTTTGTTACAACCGAGAATTTTGAAAACGAGCAAATGAAGAGTTATTCTGTATTTGAAATAGATGACGACTGGACTATGTGGGAGAGAGCGTACAGCTATTACACCCCTGTGGTTTATATTAATGGCAGAGGCAATTCGTATGAAGAAGCCAGAGGCGATAATCAGGTGTCTTCATTAAAACCCATGGCGCTTGAAGCTCCAAATATGCTTTATAACAGATTTTATGCTTACTATACGTCAGACGGCTATTCATCAGCATTCAGACTTCCTTACACACGAATAA
>JAFYNC010000177.1 GCA_017549905.1 Clostridia bacterium
AATCCGTAAACGCTTATAACTAAAAATGGGTATAAAAAGCCAAGCCTTTTCAATTTCAAAGTTTGAGAAGGCTTATTTGTGCTGTATTAAAATCGACAATTCTATTACAAATCATACTTTTCTCGTCAAAAACTCTTGTGTTTTTCTTTAAAATGTTGTATACTATATTAGTAAAATTAGGTTGGATTCAGCCTTTAGTATGTAAAACTGCAACATAATATGGAATATGTTGCGTTTGAAATAAATACGAGGAGGTAGTTAAATGGCACAGATTGCCGAAATCATTAAGTATGAAGGCGACAACAGCACCTTTATATGGAAGCATCCGTGCGAGGATTTTAACACGACCACTCAGTTGATCGTGCACGAAAGTCAGGAAGCCATTTTCTTTATGAATGGACAAGCTCTTGATTTGTTCGGTCCCGGACGGCACACACTCGAAACTCAAAATATCCCGCTTCTCAGGAAGTTTATAAACATTCCTACTGGCGGCGAAACACCGTTCCACTGCGAAGTTTATTTTATCAATAAAACTGAGCAGATGGCTATTAAATGGGGCACTGACAGTAAAGTTCAGTATGTTGAACCTACATATAAGTTTCCATTATCAATCGGTGCATCCGGTGAAATGGCGCTTAGCGTGGAGGATTCCCGAAAACTGCTTGTTAAACTTGTTGGCACTGAACGCGTTCTTGATAGAAATCAACTTACAACATTCTTCCGTGCATTCCTTATGACAAGGGTTAAAACCTACATAGCACAGGAAATGAAAGCAAGTGCTATCAACATTTTCGAGATTGATGAAAGCCTTGAGGTTTTCTCCAAGGGAATTCAAGCCCGCTTGCTTGGTGATTTTGAAGAATACGGTGTAACACTAAACCGCTTCTTCGTAACTACCATCGTAAAACCTGACGGTGATCCTCAGTACGAAAAATTCAAAGAACTGCACTTCCGTCAATATGCAGATATAGCAGAGGCAAAGTTAAAACAACAAACCGATGTTATTTATGCTCAAACCGAAGCTCAGAAAACTGTTATTGAATCACAGGCTTTGGCGCAGAAACGAGCTACCGAAGGTTATACATATCAGCAAGAGCGTGGCTTTGATGTTGCTGAGCACGCCGCTCAAAATGAGGGCGTTGGTGAATTTACCAATATGGGTATTGGCCTTGGCGTAATGTCCGGCATTGGAGGAACCGTCGGTGGTATGGTCGGCGGTGCTGTAAATAATGCATTTGCAGGAATTGGAACTGAGCCACAAGTTGTTAGTAATGCTTTCTGCGATAATTGCGGTGCAAAACTAACACCCGGTGCGGCTTTCTGTGACGAATGTGGAACACCTCAGTTATCCCCTGATACTTGTAGCAACTGTGGTTTTAAATTTATTAAACCCGGTAAATTCTGCCCCAAATGCGGCAGTAAAAGGGAGGGTTGATAAATGAAGAAAAATAAAGGTATGGCTTATGCTGTATTAGCAATAGTTTTTGTGCTCTTTAATGTAATAGCTTTTGCAGTTCCAACGGCTAAAACATCAACGTTTTGGATTGCTTATGTATTTACCACCATTGCATTTGCTTCGCAAATTGCTATATGGAAATTTGCATTTAAGGGTGCAGATACTCTTAAGAGTAAATTTCTCGGTATTCCGTTAATCTCAGTTGGGATAACATATTTAATCATTCAGCTCATCACATTTACAATATTTATGGCGTTCCCTATAGCGCCATCTTGGATTGCTATTGTGGTATGTGCATTAATACTTGGTATTTCGGCAATCTCTTTGATCGGAACAGAAACCGGCAGAGAAGAAATCAACCGTGTGGAAGAAAAGGTCGAAAAGAAAGTTTTCTACATCAAATCGCTACAGGTTGACATTGAAATGTTGGCAAGCGATGAAACGGATGATGACATTAAAGCAGCACTCACAAAACTTGTCGAGAAAATACGTTTTAGCGATCCTATGAGCAATGACGTTCTTGCAGATATCGAAGCAGAAATTACTGCTAAAGTCAAAGAACTCAAAACCGCAGAAAACAAAACGGAAATTATTAAAGTCCTTGATTCGCTTTTAACAGAGCGAAATAAAAAAGCAAAATTATTTAAATAAATTTGGAGGGGTCAAAAATGAAACAATTAACTTGTGAAATGTGTGGAGGCACAGACTTGATGAAACAGGATGGCGCTTTTGTTTGCCAAAACTGTGGAATGAAGTATTCTGTTGAAGAAGCTAAAAAAATGATGATTGAGGGTACAGTAGACGTGCAAGGTACCGTAAAAGTGGATAATACCGCTTTTGTAGAGAGATACTTGCAAAACGCCCGCCGAGCTAGACAAAAAGAGGATTGGTCAGAAACCGAAAAATATTATAATATGGTCGAGCAAAACGATCCGACTAATATTGAAGCTATTTTTTACAGTACATATGGTCGCGTGAAATCAGCATTATTGGAAGCAGAAACGAAAGACAAGAGACAAGGCGTTTTCAATGTATTGGCAAAAAGTGTATCTGTAATCGACGATAACTATGACGACGCAAATGAGGAACATAAAAAAATATTGTTCGAAATTCTGGATGATATAAAAGGTTTGAAAGCGGGTAAAATTGTACCGACTACACATTTGCAGGAATACGTAACTAAAAATGGTTATGGCAATATTGTGGACCGCAATCAAGTTGTTGAAAACGATTCCTTGGATGTTACTTACGCTATGATCGATAAGGTTATGAGCGCTTATGAGGAATCGTTCGCTAATATTGCTGTAGTACAATGTGAACCTTTAACCAAAGAAGACATTCTCGAAAAGGCTTATGACGTACTGCTAAAAGGTTATTCAATGTTTGCTTTTTATTATTTTAAAGAGTATGCAATGAAAAACCCCGATTCACCCGTTGGTTATTTAGGAAAAGCAGTTGCACTCTTAGCATTGAATAACTATAAAACTTCCGCTAACGAGGTTGCATTTGCATCTAAATATGCTATAAACGAAAACGACAAGGAAGATGTTAAACGCCTTGTTGGAATGACCGCTAGTTCCTGCAGAAGAACCTTGTTGGTAAATGCTGCAGCATTCGCTAATTATGAAGCTGCGAAATTCTTGGTGGAGGCAGGTTCAGAAGTCAATTTCAAAGCAGATGGTAATAAAACTGCTTTATGGCACGTGGCTGCTGATAACAAATTTAATGGAGATCTCCAAAATAGTGCTAGAAAAATTGCTAAACTTTTGCTGGATGCCGGTGCAGATGCTACTGTAACTACCACGGCTGGTGTTGCAATTTACAATAATAAGACAGATGCCGAAATCGCATCTATGATTAGAGCTAAATTCCCCACCTTGGAAAAGGGTAAGAGTAGCGGTTGTTATGTAGCCACTGCTGTTTATGGCTCTTATGATTGTCCTCAGGTTTGGACACTTCGCCGTTATCGTGACTATACCCTTGCTGAAACTTGGTACGGTAGAGCGTTTATCAAAACATATTATGCAATCAGTCCTACTCTCGTAAAGTGGTTCGGACATACCGATTGGTTCAAGAATATGTGGAAGGGTAAACTCGATCGTATGGTTTCTAAATTACAGGCTAACGGCGTTGAATCCACACCTTACGAAGATAAAAATTGGTAATATAAATGAGTAGTGTCAAAATATCACCTGAAAGCCAAAGAAATCTTCGCAACAATGCTAAAGCGGAGCTTACACGCCTTGAAACAATTCAAGGCAATGTTGAAACAATAAAATTGTTAGATGAGTTTAAAAACAAATTCAATATTTGTGAATCCGTATATAAGGTTGTGTTGAAGGAACATCAAATTAGCAAAGGAAAAACCGACACTAACTACTTAAAACTTATTATGACTCAGGTTCCTTTTGCTCTTTCCTTTGCCGGGTATTCATTCGAGAAAGATCTATTGAATGATTTATTTGGTTCATCAAGCAAAAAAGGCATGACGGTTAAAAAACTGAGAGACGCAGTCACTCACGGTATCGACGAAAAAGCCGCAAAAGAAATTTCAGATCGTAAGGAAGAATTATTTGGGTATATGGATGTTTTTTTGAATACTATCAGGAATTTTGATCAATCCGCTGCATAAAAAATGAGCTGACTACCTCAAAAGTAGTCAGCTCATTTTTATATGTGTATCAATTCACTATTTACCATTTCTATAGATCTGTTGCGAATATTATTCATCCGCCCAACCCACTCCATTTGGTTATCTGCTTTAAATTTTTCGGTCACGCCTTCACGCTCTGCTATTTGCTTTACGAGCTGAAAAAACATTTCTTCTGCTTGCTTATTGACATCTGCAAGATAACGATTAAGTTCACAACCAATAAGTAAGGATGTGTAGAATCCTTTGCGATGATGTTTGATATACTCCAAATGCCGCATTCCCCACACACCGACTTCAACCTGTTCCTCGTCCGGTAGTTTCAAACAAGGAATGTAATAATCCCCCTGCAACTCATACCATAAACCGTTGCTTTTATCATAAATAACTTTCTCCATAATCAATCCTCCTTATATATAACCTTGAGTTTCTTCTGTTTCGAATGAATAACCTTTACTAAAACTTCGTCCAAAGCATCGGTATACTTTCCATCAGCAATAAGTTTGTTTCTCATTTCGTTCATACAGTTTACGACTACCCGACGTTCAAAATCATCGAGCGCTATGTAATATTTCTTTTCCTTCATATTAGCACTCCTTTAGCAAGTCCTTGAATGGAGCTTCATCGTTTACGAATGTGTCGTATGTAAATTGAGCGCCAAGGCGAAAACCTATAATAAAACTGTCGAGATTTGATTCACCATTAACCACGCTCCAAGCATTAGAAAATTCGAGAAATTTCTTTTTGTTTTCACCCGATAGATTCTCGGTTAAGAAATCTTCATTTAACATCAAGATTTCCATTTGTTTTTGCACGGCTTTGTTTTCCTTCGTGCTCCTTGCTTGTGGATCAAGGTTGCCATAATAAAATTCTTCAATAAATTTTCCCATAAAAATAACCTCCTTTAAGTTTCTACGATAATTGTACTTAAAGAAGGCAGTATAGTCGAATGTACCGATATAAAAAGAAAAAGG
>JAFYNC010000178.1 GCA_017549905.1 Clostridia bacterium
GTGAATATAGTTGATGAATATACGCTTGATTTATTGAATGAATATTATGTTGATTAAGGTGAGGATATGAAACCAAATATTATTTTTTATTTTTCGGACCAACAACGATGGGATACTTTGAATAATGAGCTTATGCCAAACGTTTGGGAATTAGGCGAAGTGGGAACAATTTTTGAAAATTCCTTTACCTGTCAGCCTGTTTGCGGACCTGCCCGCGCATGCTTGCAGACGGGTCAATATGCAACTGAAAACGGCTGCTTCTGGAATGGTATTCCTCTGCCCGATGATACAAAAACAATGGCCGATTATTTCAATGAGAACGGATATGATACGGCATATATCGGCAAATGGCACCTTGCCTCCGACAGAGGGGTTGGCAGAGGCTTCCATTGTGAAAAAACTGCAGTACCAAAGGATAAGCAGGGTGGCTATAAATATTGGCGTGCAGCAGACGTGCTTGAATTTACCTCCCACGGCTATGATGGCTACGTTTTCGATGAAAACGGCAATAAGCTTGATTTTACAGGCTACAGAGCCGACTGCATCAATGATTTTGCTATTGAATACGTTAATAATCACGATAGCGAAAAGCCGTTTTTTATGTTTATTTCTCAGCTTGAACCCCATCACCAGAATGACAGAAAGCATTTTGAAGGTCCAAAAGAAACTGTTGAAAAATATCGGGATTACCCTATACCCGAAGATTTGGCTTTCCTTGAGGGGGATTACAATGAAGAATATCCCGATTACATAGCCGCAATAAACAGGCTTGATGAAAACGTTGGCAGACTTGTTGCTGCCCTTAAGGAAAAGGGTATTTACGATAACACCGTAATAATCTATACAAGCGACCATGGCTGCCATTTTAAAACCCGTAATTTTGAATATAAGCGCAGCTGCCACGAATCAAGTATTCACACACCCTTGGTGTTTGGTGGCGGTGCTGTTGAGAAAACTGAAAGCAAGGCTGATTTAGTAAGCCTTATTGATATACCACCAACAATTTTAGATCTTGCAGGAATTTCTGTTCCCGACAGCTATTCGGGTAACGTTTTGCCCGTAAACGGAATGGCGGCTCCCGAAAGAGATTGTGTTTTTGTTCAGATAAGCGAATCTCAGGTGGGCAGAGCTGTTAGAACAAAGGAATGGAAATATTCTGCACGTGCAATTGGCTCAGGCTGGCACAAGCCCAGAGCGGTGCATTATTTCGATGATTTCTTATATGATTTGAAAAATGACCCTTATGAGAAAAACAATCTTGTGAACAATGAAAAATACAATGATACTCTTTTACAGATGAGAGAATTGCTTTCACGGGAAATGGTAAATGCAGGTGAGAAAAAACCAATTTTTCACAAGCCATTGAAAATCACAAAATATTAATAAAAAGCAGTTAGAGTGAATGTATTCGAACCGCATATGGTTTAATACAGACACTTTTCCCCGTAACATCGTTAAAACTCTTGAAAGGAGAAAGCCTTCCTGCGAATTTTGCCTTGTTACAGACAAAATTGCCAAGGTGCGTGAATTCGGAGATTTAAGGCATATTGGTTCGAATCCATTCACTCTACGGATTCTTCAGAAACCTGTAACCGCATTTTTATTGCTTTTTTGCAATTTTTTCTACTTTTTTATTATCAAGTGTAATATGCAAGCCTTCCCAATGGAGCACACGGCGTTTAAACCAGATAGATGAGGCATGTTTATAAAAGAATGAAGGACAGGCCTTATTCATAGGTGCATAGCCTATTTTATGTGCATCTAAAAGTTTATAGTAAGTGTCCGTCTTATCTGTAAAAGTTGAAAATGTTGAACTTCCTTTTGGAGACCAAGCCTTTTCTGAAATTGCACCTAATCTCGGGAAGGTAAGGAACTCAAGCTTTTTCATATTGGGTACATACTCTGTCCACATACACGCTTCAAGACCCATTGTATCGGAATCGTCATTCGTTAAAGCTCCGTTATCATCACAAACATCCTTTAATGAAGTCCATCCATACGGAAAGTCAAGGTAATAGGGTCTGTTCCTTGTATTGATAAGCTTTCTGCCTCGTTGAAGCTCTGGCTTTATTGCAGACTCAAGGTTTTCGGGTTTGTAAACCGTCCAGGCAATATCAGGAGATAAGGTTTCTGTGCCGCCTTTAGTGTCGTTCCCCCACATTATTGAAGAATAACCTTTAGATTGAAGATACTTGTCTATTTTTGTCATAAAGAACATCTGAAGGTCGTCTTCATCACGAAGTCCGTTTTCTTTAATTGCTTTTTGACAATTCGGGCAAATTTTCCAACGCTCTTTGAACGCTTCATCGCCACCAATGTGAATTATCTTGTCGGGGAAAAGTTCCATAATTTCATCAAGTACATCGTAAACGAACTGATAAGTGGTTTCCTTGCCCGCGCAAAGAATATCCCTTTTAACACCCCAATGAGTTGCAACCTCTAAATCGCGTTCAAAGCAAGCAAGATGCGGATAACAGGCAATTGAAGAAACATTATGACCGGGGATATCGAATTCAGGAATAACCTTGATATGCTTTTCGTGACAGTAATCAACAATTTCTTTAATTTCCTTCTGAGTGTAGAAACCGCCGTGAGGCTTATGATTGAAATTGGTGTGACTGCGTTTTGAACCTTTTTGAGTAAGTAACGGATATTTCTTGATTTCAATTCTCCACCCTTGGTCTTCCGTAAGATGCCAATGAAGAACATTGAATTTGTGAAGCGCAAGAAAATCAACCACTCTCTTAACATCTTCCACGCTATAAAAATATCTTCCGCAATCGAGTAA
>JAFYNC010000179.1 GCA_017549905.1 Clostridia bacterium
CAGGATTTTTCTTCACATCTGTTCCTATTATAATTTATACCGCCTTTTGTATTATTTCATCTTTGCAATTTTTTGTGTGAAAGGATGTTTTAAATGCGAGAATATTTGGCTTTTTCGAGTATATTTTCTTTTGTAGGAATAGCGCTTTTTATAATCTCGGGTTTTGCGCAATATAAAATGTCAAAAAGCATTGGTTTTAAATATGCTTGGCTTGGTTTTATTCCGGTGGTTTCGGTTTATTCGCTTGGAAGAATAGCCACCACATATGTTAAAAAGGACGGATCAAAATCTACTAAATTCGGACCGATTCTTTTAGTTCTTAATATTTTGCAGTATATTTTAGTTGCCGTATTTCTTGTATTTACTATAATTTCAGTAATTGAGATTGTAGGCAATGCAGAAGATGCGATTTCTCAGAATATTGCAATGGAACTTGATATGTTTGTGTCAGTTGTTCCTGTGATTATAAGCTTTTTTGTATTGTTTGCAGTGGAAATCGCGTTTTTAATCTGTTTTCATATCGCTTTATGGCGTGTATATGTGTTATTTGACGAGAAAAATGCCACAATTTTTACGGTGCTTTCGGTATTCTTTAATTTCTTAACACCGATTTTCTTGTTTTTAATAAGAAAAAAGCAACCAACTTTTTGTTTTAAAGACAATTTAAACTAAAAAATAAAAGGGCGGTTTTCCGCCCTTTTTTAAGAGGTAAATATGGATAGAAAATTTATGAAAGAGGCAATTTGTCTTGCAAACCAAGCTAAAATAAATGGCGAAGTTCCTGTTGGCGCTGTGATTGTTAAAGACGGGCAAATTATTGCAACAGGCAGAAATATGCGCGAAGAAAAGCAAAATGCGCTTTCACATGCCGAAATAGAAGCAATTAATAACGCTTGTAAAGCATTAGACAGTTGGCGGCTTGACGGCTGTGAAATGTATGTAACTTTAGAACCGTGTCCTATGTGCGCGGGAGCTATTATAAATGCGAGAATAAAAACGCTTATTTTTGGGGCATACGATAAGAGAATGGGCAGTGTTGACAGCGTTGTTAATCTTTGTGATATGCCATACAACCATAAGGTTGAGGTTTATGGCGGAATAATGGAAGATGAATGTCTTGATATTATTAAAGATTTTTTCAAGAGCATAAGAGATTAACGCAAAAAACCTTTGAGTTCCTCTATTGTAATGGTTTTAAAGCTTAGTAACGCCAATAAATAGGTTGTTATAGAAAACAAACATAACAACATTATGTAAACCAAATTGTTTTGAATACCAAAGTAGGATAAAAGAGTATCATAAAGCAGAGAAATTGTGACCGAGGTAATTAGCGGAAGCAAAATTTCCTCTGCTTTTTTTAGTTTTGCACTGCTGACTTTTATAAGTCTGCCGACATTTAAAAAGCAGGTTAAAATATTTGAAAAATACATAATTGCTATAAATCCGTTTAGTCCCAAAACGGGAAGCATAGATATAATGAGTAAAATTCTTAAAACAGAATCCGAAACGGCGGTGCGGAAAGTGAATTTTTGTTGATCAAGACCTTTTAAAATTCCGTCGGATATACTGTCGAGGTACATAAGCGGAACTATAGGTGACAAAGCCTTAAGCAAAAAGCCCACTTCTTGACTTTTATATATTAAAACGCCTAACCTTTCCCCTGCAACAAAGAAAATTGCGGCAAATATAAATGATGTGATAGATGTTATTTTTAAAATGTTTTCACAGGCACGTTTAACTAATTGCCGTCTGCCAAGAACGGAAGCCTCTGACATTTCGGGAATCAAAAGTGTTGACAAGGAACTAAGTATTGCTGACGGAAAAAATAAAACAGGCAACGCCATTCCCTTTATCATACCAAACTGTGAAAGAGCGCTATCGGAACTTTTTGGAAATTTGTTAAGGCTTTTGGGTACTAATATGTTTTCTGCGGTGCGAAGAAAAGAATTTAGATATCTGCCTGAGGTAATCGGAACAGAAATTGAAAGAATTTTATTTACTATTTTAAAAGGTGGGCGGACTCTTCCTGTAAGGTTGTTTAATTTTTTCGAATCATTTAAAAATGTAAAATAAAGGCATAAAAAACCTACTGCTTCGGAAATCACATCTCCAAGCATTACAACAGCACAGGCAAAACCGAGACCTTTTTTAATAAATTTCTTTACTAATAAAACAACAATTAAAATTCTAACCGCTTGTTCGGTTATTTGTGATACTGCGTTGGGGGTGGCTTTTCTTCTTGCGATAAAATATCCTCTAAGACAAGATGAAATTCCCATAAAGGTAAGTGAAAACGGTAAAATTTTAAGGGCGGGAACCGCGCGAATATCACCGAGAAGTCTATTTGCTATAAATTCCGCTCCGAAATAAAGTATGGCAATGGTAACGATACTAATTATAACCGTAAGCTCTATTGAACGCCTCAAAATTTTAAGTGTGCCCTTTTTAGAGCCAAGCGCCGTTTCTTCAGCCACAAGGCGAGTCACCGCGGTGCTTATGCCCGAGGTTGCAAAGGTGGAAGCCAAAACATAAACACTGAAAATAAGTCCGTGAAGCCCTATTCCCTCACTGCCTATTGCTCCCGCCAACCACACCTTGAAAATTATTCCGGCAAAGCGCAAAATAAAGGAAGATACAGTTAAAATCAGCGCATTTTTAATAAAAACAGTTTTTTTCAAAATTTTCCCTACTCACATATTATACTAACAAATAATATGTGTATTGGTCTGTTTAAATGCACTTGAAAAAATAAAGTTTTTTTGGTATTATATAAGTGTATATATTTAAAGGCAGGTGAACGGTTTGTATAATATTAATACCCCTTTGGCAGATAGTCTTAGACCTACCAAAATAGAAGATGTTGCAGGGCAACGCCATCTTTTAGCTGAGGGTAAGGTGCTTCGCAGAATTATTGATAGCGGAAAATTGCCTAATCTTATATTTTACGGGCCGTCAGGCGTTGGCAAAACAACGGTTGCTAACATTATTGCAAAAAACTGCGGTAAAAAGCTTTATCATCTTAATGCTACTACTGCTTCTACTTCTGATATTAAGGAAATTATAAATTCTATAGGCACTATTGAAAGTGCAGGCGGAATACTGCTTTATCTTGATGAAATTCAGTATTTTAATAAAAAACAACAACAAATTTTATTGTCTTATATCGAAAATGGGGATATTACTCTTATAGCCTCTACAACTGAAAATCCGTATTTTTATGTTTATAACGCAATTTTAAGCCGTTCAACAGTTTTTGAGTTTAAAACCCTTTCGGCTGAGGATATTTTTGAGGTTTTAAAAAGAGGTGTTTCGGTTTTAAGCCAAAAAAACGGCAAAGAGGTTGTAATTAACGATAACGACATTAAAAAAATATCGGTTGCGGCTGCAGGCGATGTCAGACGTTCACTTAATATGCTCGAGCTTGCGGTTTTAACCGCTGAGGATGGTGTGATTGCGAGTGAAAGTGTTGAGGAGATTTTGGCCTCAAATTCTGTGAGATACGACCGCGAGGGCGATGAGCATTACGATATAGTTTCTGCTTATCAAAAATCTATGCGCGGCTCCGACCCTGATGCAGCGGTGTATTATTTGGGCAGACTTTTAGCCGCGGGTGATTTGCCAAGTGCTTGCAGAAGATTGCTTGTTTGCGCCAACGAGGATGTAGGACTTGCCTATCCGCAAATAATTCCCATTGTAAAAGCGGCGGTTGATACCGCTATGACGGTGGGACTGCCCGAAGCGCGAATACCACTTGCAAATGCGGTTATACTTGTAGCAGTTTCGCCAAAATCGGCAAGTGGACACGATGCTATTAATCTTGCTATGCAGGATATTGAAAGAGGTATAGGCGGCGATATTCCGCGAACTCTTAAAAATATGCATTTTGATGGCGAGGATGCGGTTATAAAAGGTCAAAACTATAAATATCCGCATGACTATCCAATGCATTATGTAAACCAACAATATCTTCCGGATAATATTAAAAATAAGAAATATTATAATTTTGGCGATAACAAAACCGAGCAGAAATTCAAAGAATATTGGTCTAAAATTAAAGGCGAATAGGAGGAAAAAATATGCGCGAATTTAAACCCAAGAAGAAAACCTTATGGCTATGGCAAATAAGGGTTGCTTTAATGTGGCTTGTTTTGTCTGCTTTCTGTAAAGTTTTTTTCGGCGATAATTCATTTTTTCTCCCTCTAATCGCTTTTATTTCTGCGCTTTTCATCGTTATAAATTTTTTATACTTACCAAAATACTTTTCTCTCTGCAAAATTAAGTGTTTAAAACAGGCTGTTGTGGTAGAAAAAGGAGTAATTTTTAAATATTGCCATATTTTGCCATTTTCTCGCTTGATTTTTTCGCAGACTATTAACACACCGCTTTCAAAAGCTTTTGGACTCACCGCACTCACATTAAAGGCGGCAAGAAGCTATGTGTTTATACCTGAACTTAAAGAATCAGAGGCGCGAGAGATTCTTGAAATTCTTGTAAACGGTGAAACAAAATGAGAAAAGAGTATAGAGCCCACCCGTTAATGATGCTAAAATTTATAAAACCGTTTTTGTTCGTTCTTTTGTTACCTATAATACGTGCTGCGATTCAGTATATTAATTTGGGCGAGATAAATGGTTTTTTCAAGTTCGAGTTTTTGGTATTTGGCGTAATTATCGCAATAGCGGCGCTTAGGTGCATGGCTTTTAGGGTTAGTTGTGATAATCAGAGTGTTTATATCAGAACAGGCATTTTATTTATAAAACGTTGTGAAATTCAAATTTCTAAGCTTTCTTCGGTTCAAACGGCAAGAAATCCTTTTGATGTGATTTTTGGTTCGGTAACCTTTAGAATTAATACCGAGGCGGGAACATACAAGCGTTCTGATTTCGAGTTCAAATTAAGGTTTTCTGATGCAAAAGAACTATCAAAATTGCTTTATGGCGGTGAAGAGG
>JAFYNC010000180.1 GCA_017549905.1 Clostridia bacterium
ATGGCAGATTTTAAAACGATTTTACCTATTACTTCTGCGCCGTATTCCTTGTCTTCGGGCATATCCACATTTAGTAAAGCCTCTTGTGACTCATTTTCTGCCTCAACAGAAATTTTCTCTCTAAGCTCGGATAATTCCTTCATAAGTTCTTCTGTTTTTAGTTTTAATTGCTCGTTTTCTTTTTCAAGTTGTTTGTTTAAGGCTAACAAATCATCGGATTTTTTGAATAACTCAGTATTAAGTTTTAATAAATCTTTTTTTCTCATATATATCTCCTCAGTTTTTTAAGAAATCTTGAATTTGAAAATTTAATAAAAACAAACAAAAAAGTAATTGTGAGTAGGGCACCGCTCATATCTATACATACATCTCTGAATTCACAGCTTCTGCCGGGCACAAAGCTTTGGTGTATTTCATCACTTACACAGTATAAAAGACAAATAACGGCGCTTAAAGCAGTGCGCAAGTTTAAAGGTATTTTCTTGTATGTAACAAGACTTAAAAATGCAAGTACACCCATAAGGGCATAAGCGGTAAAATGTGCGCCTTTTCGCGCTATAAACTGAAAAGAACTAATAATTTCAGCTTGTTTTTGAGGTGTAAGGTCTTCAAAATCATCTACTAAAAGGTTCACAAAAAATCTAATTACTGAACCGCTTGTAGTTGAAGATTTGTCAGCCGTTTGTGAAGACATACAAAAAATAAACACCATAAGCGAAATTAGTAAAACTACAGTTATAATTCTAAAAAACTTCATATAATCTACTCATTTCGAAAAAATCCGTCATCGTTTAGATGACGGATGAAAATTTATCCTACTTTTCTGAAATAGTTCATTGGGTTAACCCAACTGTCATTTTTCATAAGACCAAAGTGTAGGTGATAGCCAGTAGAGTCGCCAGTTGTGCCCACATAGCCCAAAACCTGACCTTGCTTAACATACTGACCATTTTTAACAGCTACAGTGTCCATATGAGCATACATTGCTTTGTAAACCGAGCCACCAATGTTACCGTGGTTTACACCAACGTGGTTACCCCAACCGCTTCCGCATCTGCAACGGCTTGATTTTGTTTTGTGTGGACAATCGGTATATGTACGGTAAACCGTACCATCAGTAATAGCAACAATGGGTTTGCCATATATCGAGCCGTTTGAGATGTCTATGCCATAGTGGGTAGTACCCCAACGCGGTCCATAATAAGAGGTGATATTCATACAGCTTGGCACAGGCCAAATAAAGCCCTCAACTGTATTTATAAACGAGTTATGCTCTGCACCGCCATATAGAATTTCGTTAAGATATTGTTGCTTTTGTTTAATCTGCGCTTCAACGGCTTGATTATCCTTCTCGGCATCTTTTTGAGCAGAGTAAATTGAGTTATAAATCGATTGCGCCTCGTTTTCTTCGGCTTGCAACTGTTTTTGAGCCGCAAGAACGGTATTTTTTGCAGCAACCTGTTCTTCTAAAAGCTTTTTATTCTCTTGATTTTTTTCTTCAAGACTTTTTATAACCGCAGCTAAATCTTCAATCATTTTTTTATCGTGTGCGGAAACAGAAGAAGTAAGCTGAGCAAGTTGCAAAAACTGAGAAAAATCCTCAGCGCCTAACAAAATCTGAATGCCGCTGTTCTGATTACTCATATAAATTGCACGAAGCCTCTTTTTAAAGGTTGTTTTACTATCCTCAATTTCGGCATTAGTAGCATCAATTTGTTTTTGATTTTCTGCTATTTTTGAGTTAATAGAATTAATTTGGCTGTTGCATTTATTGATTTGTGCTTGTGTATTACTGATTTTTTTCTGCACAGCCGCAAGAACTGCCGCTTGGTTGTTTTTGTCCTTTTTAAGCTTGGCAATTTCAGCCTCAATTTTTTTCGATTCTTCCTGTAACTTTGCTATTTCGTTGCGCAAATCACTTTCGGTATCAGCATTAACGTATAAAGGCAAATTAATTGCTGTTACAAAAAGAAAAACAGATAATACAAGCGAAAGAATACGTTTTAGGGTTTTATTCATAAAATCCTCCGTAAAAATAAGGGTTTGCTAAATAGCAGCAAATTCGCTGCCTTCTTTTTTGAGGTATTTGCTTATCATAATAACACTACCGATAATACCGGCTAAAACACCTATAGCCATAAATAATGCTAATAGTATCCATGCCATATCGCCGTATTTAACAATGTCGTTTGTTCCAAGTGTTGAAATAATAGTTTCGGTTGATACTCTGTAACAGAAATAAAGTATACCCTCTGCAATAAGGGCAGAGATAAGACCTATCAGCATACCTTCAACCACAAAGGGAATACGGACAAACGCATCGGTAGCGCCGACAGCTTTCATTATGCTGATTTCAAGCTTTCTTGTGTACATAGTAACACGAATTGTGTTAGAAACAATAACAAGGGAAATCAGAACAAGAATCGCAATAATCCAAACGCCCGCAACACCAAGACCTGTTTTAATTGAATTAATTTTTTCTGCAAGGTCATCGTAAGACTGAATAGCGCTAATAGCGTCCATCTCTCTTATTTTTTCAACTGTTTGGCCAAAAAGTGCCATATCCTTCATTTTGATTTTTGCGGCACAGGATATTGGATTGCCGTATTCATCGTCAAGGAAGGTGAAATACTCTTCCTGACCTTCAAGCATAGATTCTTTAACTGAATTCAAGCCTTCTTCGCTCGAAACAAATATAACCTCTGCCACATTTGGAAGCTTTGCAATTTCATCGCAAAGAGCCTTTGCTTCTTCTTCGTTGTGAATAACATAATCAGAAGCTTTTATTCCGTTTTTATCGGCTTCTTCAGTGCTTTCAGCTTCGGTAGTTTCTGAAGAAGTGTCGTCAGTATCGTTATCGTAAAGCGCCCAGCTATAGTCTTTCATATAAGCCATAACAACATTTTGTTGTTCAAGGTTTCCGATAGCTTTGCTAACATTTTCGGAAATTAATACTGCAAGACCGATTATAACCATACATGCAACAAGAACACCAACAGAAGCTATTGTCATAAGTCGGTTAGACCAAGTGTTTTTAACACCCTCGCCAGCGAGGTATTTTATACTTCCTAATTTCATTAAAGGGTACCTCCGGCGTTATCTGCTACAATTTTACCTCTATCCAGCATAATTACTCGGTGCTGGAAGTCGCGAACGAGGTTATGGTCGTGTGTTACCATAAGAATAGTTGTGCCTTGTCTATTAATTTCGGTAAGCATAGTTACAATTTCATAAGACATATTGGGGTCAACATTACCTGTGGGCTCATCTGCAATAATAATATCAGGATTATTAACAAGCGCACGTGCGAGACCCACACGTTGTTGCTCACCACCTGAAAGTTGAGAGGGCATTGAACGTGCTTTGTGACCAAGACCAACCTTAGCCAAAGCCTTTGTAACCTCACGACGAACATCTTTGCCTGCGGCGCCAACAACATGCATTGCAAATGCAACGTTTTGATATACATTCATTGTAGGAATTAATCTGAAATCCTGAAATACTATGCCCATAGTTCTTCTGAGCATCGGTACTTGCTTACGTTTCATACCTGTAAGGTTAAAACCGTTTACAATTATTTTTCCTGTGTTGGCTTTTTCTTCGCGCATAATAAGCTTCATAAAGGTACTTTTACCCGCGCCTGAAGAGCCAACCACAAACACAAATTCACCCTTTGCTATGCTGATGTTAACATCTTCTAAAGCGTGAGTGCCTGTTTGGTAGGTTTTTGAAACACCGCGAAACTCAATAATAGGCTTTTGCGGCATTGAATTTTCGTTGCTGCTTGAAAACTGTTCCATTAAACTGTTCTGCTTTCTTAATATTTGATAGGATTGCTCTTTAGGTATTTGTTAACCATAAGCGCAATTTTAAAGATAATAGCGTGGTCAAATTCACGAAGGTCAAGACCTGTGATTTTCTTGATTTTTTCAAGTCTGTAAACCAAGGTGTTTCTATGAACGAAAAGTCTTCTTGATGTTTCGGAAACGTTAAGATTATTTTCGAAGAAACGCTGAATTGTAAATAAAGTTTCTTGATCAAGACTTTCAATAGAACCTAATTTAAAAACTTCCCTTAAGAATGTTTCGCAAAGTGTGGTAGGTAACTGATAAATAAGACGTGCGATTCCTAAGTTATCGTAAGCCACTATTGTTTTTTCGGTATCAAAAACTTTACCTACTTCAAGAGCGGTCTGAGCTTCCTTAAAGGAACGCGCAAGGTCTTTAAGGTTATCAACGGTAGTACCAATACCGATAACAACATGAGCATAAAATTCACCCGAAATTGTATCAGCAATAGAAGATGCCAATTTTTCAACTGTTTTGGGGTCGATACCGGGCTTTGTTTCTTTAACAAGAGCTATATCATTTTCGTTAATGCTTATAACAAAATCCTTTGCTTTATCGGGGAAGAGATTTTGAACAATATCATAAATTGATATTTCGGTCTGTTCGGTAGAACGAATAAGTATAACAGTGCGCATAACATCGCTGTTAAAGTAGAGTTCACGCGCCTTAAGATATATATCACCGGGAAGAATATTATCAAGAATAATGTTCTTAATAAAATTACCGCGGTCATACTTTTCATCATAATAGAATTTTATATTTGCAAAAGAAACAGCCAAAACCGAGGCATATTTAGATGCTAAAAGGTCTTCACCCTCTACAAATACGGTGTAATTAGCACCCTGTGAAGAAGCAAGACTTTTATAGGTGAGTCCACCTAAAACGATAAGCTCATTAGCTGTTATGGTAAATGCTTCCACTGTTTCACCGATTTTGCCAAGCTCTGAGCAGGCGATTATAGTGTAATTTTCATCAATAACACCAAAGGTTCGGTCGATAGAATCTTTCATTTGATGAATTACACCCTGAAATAAGCGGTTTGCCATAGTAAAATACACTTCCTTTATATAAATAGATATAATAATTAGAATTATACATCTTCTATTCTACACAATATTTAGTGATTTTTCAAGTGTTAAATACAAAAAAAGCGAAAAAAGTTACAAATATGTTACAGTGTGCTATTTTTTATCTGTTTGGTTTGAAAAAGGATTGACAACAGATAAAAAAATTGCTAAATTTACATCGGGTGAGTTGTTATGATTGCTAAAAAACATACGTTGGGAATTCTCGCGGCGCTTATAGCTAATGTTATTTTTGGATTCAGCTTTATTTTCTCAAAATTAGCTTTAGAAATTTCAGAGCCGTTTGTAATTTTAAGCGCAAGATTTACAATTAGTTTTATTGTGCTTAACATTCTTTTGCTAACGGGTAAATTTAAGATAGACTTAAAAGGCAAGCCAAAGCTAAAACTTATTTTAATGGGGCTTATGCAACCGCTTTTTTATTTCATTTTTGAGTTATACGGTTTATCACTTGTATCTTCGGCGCTTTCGGGTGTGATAATCGCGTTAGTACCTGTTTTGGTTATGCTTTTAGCAATCTGTTTTTTAAATGAAAAACCCTCTTTTTTGCAGATTGTCTGCACAGGGTTATCAATAATAGGTGTAAGCCTCATAAGTGTCATATCAAATGACGGCTCAAAGAATTATTTGCTTGGTGTAATACTGCTAATCTGCGCGGTTGTTTGCGCGGCTTTCTTTAACATTTTAAGCAGACATGAGTCTAAAAATTTCAGTCCCTTTGAAAGAACTTATATGATGTTTTTATTGGCGGCAGTAGGTTTTAATGCAATTTCGTTTGCAAGGTATAGGGGAGATTACCTGCCAAAGCTTTTTGATGCTATAAAAACACCTGAGTTTTTGATTGCGGTTTTTTATCTTGCAGTGCTTTCTTCGGTTGTGGCATTTTTGCTTTATAATTATTCTACTACACAAATAAGTGTCTTGCAATCAGCATCTTTTTCCAATATCATAACAGTTGTAACTGTGTTGGCAGGAATATTTATTTTAAAAGAAAAATTCGGTGTTTTAGAATGTATTCTTTGTTTACTTATAATTTTTGGTGTTTGGGGTGTAAACAGTTTTACATCAAAGAACAAAAAATAAAGCGCTGTGCTAAAAGCACAGCGCTTGTTTCTTTATTAATCGTTTACGTAAGGAAGTAAAGCCATCTGACGTGCACGCTTAATAGCGGTGGTGATTTCACGCTGATGAGCAGCGCAAGTGCCTGTTGCACGGCGGGGAAGAATCTTAGCGCGTTCAGAAATGAACTTGCGAAGACGAGCTACATCCTTATAATCAATGCTTTCAACACGATCAACGCAGAAATGGCAAACCTTCTTGCGAGGTTTCTTATGCATAGGTCTATCGTTTCTCTCGTTTTCCATTTTAAAAGCCTCCTTAAAATTATTTTTAGGCTACATTAGAACGGTAAATCGTCATCAGTAGCATCGCCTAAATCGGCGAAATCGTTTACGTCAGCATTGCTGAATGAAGCAGGAACGCTATCTGCAGGAGCAGATGAATCTCTCTTCGACTCAACAAACTGAACATTGTTTGCAACTACTTCAAATGCTGTACGGTTGTTGCCGTTCTTATCCTGATATCTTCTGGTCTGAATAGAGCCTTCAATACCGATAAGATTACCTTTTTTGAAGTATTTTGTTATGAATTCCGCAGTTTGACGCCAAGCAACAATATTAATAAAATCTGCTTGACGGTCTTCTCCGGAACGGTAATTACGGTTCACAGCGATGGAGAAGGTTGTAACCGAAATGCCGTTAGGAGTGGTCTTAAGTTCGGGGTCAGCAGTTAAGCGACCTGTTAAAACTACTAAATTAAACATTCCTTTTTTTCCTCCATTACTTCTTGATTACCATAACGCGTAAAACACCGTCGGTAATCTTTACGATACGCTCAAGCTCAGCGGGGAAATTAGGATCGCTTTCAAAATTATAGAAAACATAGTAACCCTCAGCCTCATCATTGATGAGATATGCAAGACGACGCTTGCCCCAATCATCAACGCTTTCAATGGTACCGTTTTTTGCGATGAGGTCATTAATCTTCTCTTTAAGAGTTGCGGTAGCTTCTTCACCGTTCTTTACTGAAAAGATAACGCCTGCCTCATACTTATTGGTCATTTACTTTGCACCTCCCTTTGGACTTTTGGCCTCAATCTAAAATTGAAGCAAGGAGCTAAATGCACATAGTATTCCATTTAGCGTGGTATATTATAGCAACAATTTCATTGGTTGTCAATAAAATTATTGATTTTTCTGAAAAAATCAGTATAATTAGTTTGGAAAGAGGGAGATAGGCTATGCTGCTCACAATAGATATAGGTAATACAAACATAACGCTTGGATGTTTTGACGGCGATATTCTTGAGTTTACGGCAAGACTTGCAACCGAGCAAAAGAAAACCGCTGACCAATATGCATTTGAAATTAAAAATCTTTTAGCTCTTTATGAAATTGGCAGTGAGGAAATAGAGGATTGTATTATTGCATCTGTTGTGCCTATGGTAGCAAAAAGCGTGAGTAATGTAGTATCAAAGCTTTGCCATATAGTGCCTTTAATGTTAGGTCCCGGTGTTAAAACAGGGCTTAATATAAAAATTGATAATCCTGCTCAGCTTGGTGCTGACCTCGTTGCAGGCGCGGTAGGTGCGCTTGAAGAATACACAATGCCCTGCGTTGTAATTGATATGGGTACTGCCTCTACTGTAAGTGTGCTTGATAAAAACGGTGCATTTTTAGGGGGAGTTATTGCGGCAGGTGTAAGACTCACCTTAAAGGCTTTGGCTGAAAACACAGCGCAGCTTACCTCTATTCCCATCGAAGCGCCAAAATCTGTTATAGGCGCTAACACAGTGGAATGTATGCAGTCAGGTCTTGTGTACGGCACAGCCGCTATGCTTGACGGTTTGATTGAAAAAATAGAACAAGAACTTGGCGAGGAGCCAACAGTTGTAGCAACTGGCGGACTTTCACGCGATATTATACCCCACTGCAAGTATAACATTATATATAACGAAAATCTTCTTTTAGATGGTCTTAAATCAATATACGAGAAAAATAACTGACGAATTGTCAGATTATATATTATATTATGAACTGCACCTATAAGGGCAGTATCGGAGGTAATATTATGAAAAAAACAAATAGTAAACAACAGATTAAAACACTCGTTTTAGGCGCGATTTTTACGGCGCTCGTAATAGTGTTGCAGTTTATGGGCGCATTTATCCGCTTTGGTACGTTTCAAGTTTCACTTGTGCTTGTGCCTATAGTAATAGGCGCGGCAATGTGCGGAACTAAAATCGGCGCGTGGCTTGGTTTTGTATTCGGCGCGGTAGTATTGCTTAATGGAGATGCTGCGGCATTTCTTGCGATTGACGTATTCGGAACAATACTTACAGTTTTGCTTAAAGGAACAGCCTGTGGATTAGTAGCCGGACTTGTGTATAATTTACTCCAAAAGCGCAACCGTTTTGTAGCGGTAGTTGCTGCGGCAATTATTTGCCCGATTGTGAATACAGGCGTTTTTCTCTTAGGTTGTGCAGTATTCTTTTTAGATGCTGTAAGAGAATGGGGAATTGCAGAAGGTTTTAATAACACCTTTAAATATATGATGATTTTCTTTGTTGGCGGCAACTTCCTTTTTGAACTTCTATCAAATATAGTTTTAAGTCCTGTTATTGTTAGAGTTTTAAGCTTAGAGAAAAAGAATATGTAATATCTTATAAAATTTATAGCACCCCATTATTTTGGGGTGCTATTTGTTTATTTATTTCTCAATTTTTCTAATGCATCAAGCATTTGTTTATGTATATTATCTCCGATTTCGGTTGTGTTTTTACCCTCGAATTGCTCGGGTGTAATTACATCAAGTAGTTTAAAATCCACAACAGTTTTCTTTCTGAAAAGGTTTTTTGGTATTTCACGTGTGTTGTTAAGCACGCAAACGGCGATAGGAACATTAGCTTTTATAGCAATTTTAAAGCAACCGTTTCTAAAGGGTAATAACTCGCAGGTAGGGCTTGTGTAACCTTCGGGGAAGATTGCGATTGAAGCGGTATCTTCCTTTATTGTTTTAATAGCATTTATAATGGTTTTTGCGGCTTCACGGTCGTTTTCGCGGTCAATAAGCAGAGAATTTATTCTGTGCATTACACAGGAAATAAAGGGCATTTCGTTGTAAATTTCCTTTTTACCTATAAATGCAAGCTGTGCATTGGGAAAGGCAGAAAGAATAACCGCAGGGTCAAAGTCGTGCTGATGGTTGCAAACTAAAAGCACACGACTATCCTCGGGGAATTTTTCTAAACCCTCGGCATTAATTTCAACCCTAACAATCTTTATTATAAGAGCTAAGCAGTTTTTAAGCAAAAATCTGAAAAACGAGGTAGCCCGAGGCTTTTTTTCGCGGTTTGTTGATAAAATCATAACCAAAAGTATTAAGAATTGCAACACAACAAAACCTAACATAAACCCTAAGAAAAGAACAGGCACAAGCCACCAAGAATAGCTTTGTTTAAGTATTGGAAAAAAACCATTAAGAAAGGGAATAAGCGCGGCGCTTAAAATTGCATAAACATAGTAAATATAATACATTTTTTAACCTCTTTAATTTTGTTTTCTGACAATGGAATATTCATCATAAAAATTAAAATACGGGCAAGAGGCAGTCTGTTTTGTTAAGAATCTGCCCATTTCGTCCTCATCAAGATTTGCATCACAGCAATAGCAGTCATACTCATCGTCATAAATATAATTAGAACAGTTTTCACAGTTAGATTTCATTATTTCGCACCTTTCATCACGCGCTTCTTAGTCCAAGAAGTAGGGGAGAACAGAAGAAGCAATGGGAATATTTCGAGTCTGCCTAAAAGCATTGCGGAAGAAAGGGCTAATTTTGAAATATCCGAATATGCAGAATAATTACTTGCAGGTCCTGCTACTGAGAATGCAGGTCCTATATTATTAAAGCAAGAAACTGCCGCAGAAATGTGGGTTTCAAAATCAAATGGGTCGAATGAGATTATAACAATAACCCCTAAAAGACACATAAAATAAACTGCAAAATAACTTGTTACGTTGTTTATGGTGGGTTTATCAACGGTTTTACCTTCAAATCTTATTGATTCAACCGAGCGAGAGTGTAACATGTGTTTAAGGTTTGCTTTAACAGTTTTAAATAACAGTATCACTCGCGAAACTTTAAGACCGCCCGCTGTAGAACCGGCACAACCGCCTATAAACATAAGCATAAATAAAATAATTTTAGAAAGCGAAGGCCATAGATTAAAGTCCACAGTTGCATATCCTGTAGTGGTTATGATTGAAGAAACCTGAAATGCAGAATGACGCAAGGTTTCAGAAAAACTACCAAATTGTGAGTAGATATTAAACATTATAAGTCCTGTTGAAACGAGGGTTATTATAACGTAAGTCCAAAGTTCTTCGCTCTTTAGGGCAGATGTGATTTTTTTGGTGAGCAAGAGATAATATAAATTAAAATTCACACCGAAAATTAGCATAAATATTGTTATAACCCATTGAATGTAGGGCGAGTATCCACCTATACTGTCAGCTTTAACTCCAAATCCTCCTGTTCCTGCGGCGCCAAAAGCGTGAACAAAGCTTTCAAATAAAGGCATTTTGCCGATATAAAGAAATACTACAAGAAGAAGAGTTAAGAAGATATATATAAGGTAAAGTATTTTTGCGGTGGTTTTAATTCTTGGCACTAACTTTCCTATTATAGGACCGGGCATTTCGGCGCGCATGAGATGCATAGAACGACCCGTATCGGTAGGCACAATAGCCATTACAAGCACAAGTATACCCATACCGCCAACCCAATGTGTAAAGCTACGCCAAAAAAGTATGCCGTGCGACATTGCTTCGACATTGGCAACAATAGAAGCTCCTGTTGTTGTAAATCCGCTTACAGTTTCAAAAAAAGCATTAATAAATGACGGTATTTCACCGCTTAAAGTAAAGGGCAGCGCACCTATGAGTGACAGACAAATCCAACCAAGCGCTACTATAACAAATCCTTCTTTTGCAAAAATTGCTCTGTCTTTAGTGCGGTTTGGAAGTATTAGAACTAAAGCCAAAAGGATAGCTACTGCAATAGTTATTAAAAAAGCGTATACACATTTTTCTTTATATATCAGTGCACATATTGTAGGTAACGACAGAAGAACTGCTTCTACCAACAAAATACGTCCCAATATGTAAAAAACCATTTTTCTATTCATATCGTTACCTTATTTCAATATATCTGATAGAGTGTTAATTCTTTGATTAGCGGCAATTACTACAACCTTATCGCCTGCAAGCAACATATCGTCACCTGTAGGAATTATAGTTTTGCGGTCGCGCATAATGCCGGCTATAAGGGTATTTGATTTGGTTTTTAAATCCTTAAAGCAGATTCCGAGCTGTAAAAAGTCGGGCTTAACGCTGAATTCAAGCACTTCAACCTTATCATCAAGCATTTTATACAGTGTTTCAACACTGCTGTCCGCTGAATTTTCAAGAGCTCTTGCATATCTGAGAATTATATCTGATATTGTTTTCTTTGGGGAAACCATACAGTCAAGTCCCCATTGTTCAGCCAACGGCATTAGTTCATCGCGGTTAACCTTTGCAATAACCTTAGGCACATTTTTGTTGATTGCAAATGATGATAAAAGTATATTTTCTTCATCAATACCTGTAAGTGCTACAAATGCATCAAGTGAATCCAAGCCTTCTTCCATAAGAAGTTCAACATTTGCGCCATCGCCGTTTATTATGGTCGCTTTAGGTATTGCTTCGCACAGTTCTTCACAAATTTCTTTATTTCTTTCAATAAGGGTGACCTTATTTCCACTGGTGCAAAGCATTTTAGCAAGGTAGTATGATGTGCGGCTTCCGCCTAAAATCATTACGTTTCGTGCTTGTTTTCTCAAAAGTCCCATTTCTTTCAGCAGCTTTGCAAATTCGTGTTGATTAGCGGTAAGTGCTATTCTATCGCCGCTTTTAAGCACAAAATTACCGTCAGGTATATATGCTTCATCATCTCGTTCAACACCGCATATAAGGAATTTTGCATCGAATTTCGAGCGAAGTTCTGAAAGCTTAACACCATCTAAAACAGAATCTTGTTTAAGCTTTAACTCAACTATCTGAAAGTTTCTGACAGAAAAGGTTTCAACCTTAGCAGCCGACGGAAGTTTTAATAGATGATATAGTTCCTTTGCGGCCATTAATTCGGGGTTTATTGACATTGATAAATCCAACTGTTGCTTCATAAAGCCTAAGCTGCTGTCATTATATTGTGGGTTGCGAATACGTGCAATGGTGTTTTTAGCGCCCATACGTTTAGCTAAGAAACAACTGAGCATATTAAATTCATCTGAATTTGTAGCTGCAATCAAAAGGTCTGCTTCAATTACCTTTGCTTCCTCTAATATTTCGCAGTCGGTACCGCTACCGCACACACTCATAATATCATAAATATTAGTAAGTCCGGTTAATACGTCTGCATTGCAGTCAACAGCGGTTACGTTATGTCCCTCATTAACAAGACTTGCAAGTATAGTAGAACCGATTTTTCCGCAACCTACAATAATAATATTCATAAGATTACCTCATTTTACATTATATCTTATTATATTTTAACACTTTATTTATAAATTTACAACTAAAAACTAAAAAAAGGCAAATCGAATGATTTGCCTTTTATATTAATATCCTAAATCTTCACCGCAAATGATTACGGTTATTCTGTTTTTAACCTGCTGTCTGCCGCTTACAAGGTAGTTTGCGCAAATTCTGCGGTCAATATTGCATCCGTCCGTAAAGTTGGGATTATTGCTATTAAGTAGAGAAATGCAGTGACCAAGCTTTGCGCAAGGTGAATCAATGCCGAGCCTTACACAGTTTTTAGGAGCGGCAATCTTTTTAACTCTAAGGAATGCTTCGTTAATATCTTTAACGATTTTGTTTGCGCCAACAATCATAATAACCTTTTTAGGACCAAAGGCTATTGCGGATATTCGGTTTGCAAATCCGTCAACATTTAAAAGTTCACCGTTTTCGGTTATGGCATTTGTTGAACAAAAATAAAAATCGGTACCAATAACTTTTCGGAATACCTCTTCACGTTCTGCCAAAGTGATGCCCTCTTTATTGCGGTCAAAAAATCGGTAACAATCTTTATTAATAAGTTCCCATACACCGCTTTCGTGCAAAGAAACAGATCCGCCTGCGGTAATTACACAGTCGTGGTATAGCATTTCTTCAACGGTTCTCCTAATATCATTAATGCAGGGTACGTAAATACCCTGCATATTGTTTTTATCAAGAGCCGTTATTACACGTTTAATACGTTCGTTCATAACAAGCACTCTCTTATATTTATTTTGCGTAATCAATGGCTCTGCTTTCTCTGATAACATTAACCTTGATTTGACCCGGATATTCGAGTTCGTTTTCAATGCGCTGTGCTATCTGATGTGACATAAGAACCATTTGGTCGTCTGAAACAGCCTCGGGTTTCACAACTATGCGAACCTCACGACCTGCCTGAATAGCAAACGATGTTTCAACACCGTTAAAGGAATTGGCGATTTCCTCAAGTTTTTCAAGACGTTTGATATAATTTTCAATGTTCTCTCTGCGAGCTCCGGGACGTGCTGCTGAAATGGCATCTGCTGCCTGAACTATAAATGCAATTATAGATTTAGCTTCAACATCACCGTGGTGAGCATGAATTGCATTGACAATAATATCATTTTCGCGATATTTCTTAGCTGCTTCTACACCAAGCTGAATGTGTGAGCCTTCTTGTTCGTGGTCAAGCGCTTTGCCTATGTCGTGCAAAAGACCTGCACGCTTAGCAGTAGTAATATCAGCGCCCATTTCAGAAGCAATAAGACCTGAAAGGTGACAAACCTCCATAGAATGTTTTAAAACATTCTGACCATAGCTTGTGCGGTAACGAAGCTTACCAAGTAAACGAATGATTTCGGGATTAAGAGAGGGGATACCTGCCTCAATCATTGCGCGCTCGCCTTCTTGCTTAATAGTAGCTTCAACCTCGGCAGTAGCTTTAGCAACTGTTTCTTCAATTCTGCCCGGATGAATTCTTCCATCAAGAATAAGCTTTTCGAGTGCCAAACGTGCGATTTCACGTCTAACAGGGTCAAAACTTGAAACAATAATAGTTTCGGGTGTATCGTCAATTATAAGGTCAACACCTGTTGCGGTTTCAAGAGCTCTTATGTTTCTGCCTTCACGGCCGATGATTCGACCTTTCATTTCATCATTAGGCAGAGCTACAACAGAAACAGTAATTTCTGAGGAATGGTCAGCAGCACAACGCTGAATAGCATGACCGAGGATATCCTTGGCAATTCTGTCAGCATCGTCTTTAGTTTGTTGTTCAAATTCTAAAATTTTAACTGCTTTTTCATGTGTCAATTCGTCGTCAAGCATAGTAAGCAAATGTGATTTTGCCTGTTCTTTTGTAAAACCTGAAATTTTTTCAAGCAAGTCCATTTGGCTTTGCTTAATACGGTCACATTCTTCAATGCGAGCATCAATTTCTTTAGAACGTGCGGCTAATTTTTCTTCTTTAGCCTCTAAGTTGTCAGTCTTGCGGTCAAGAGCTTCTTCTTTTTGTTGAATACGGTGTTCCTGACGCTGAACTTCACTTCTGCGTTCTCTAAGGTCTTTTTCAGTTTCCTGACGTAAATTGTGAATTTCATCTTTAGCTTCAAGTAAAACTTCTTTTTTCTTTTGTTCGGCGTTTTTCATAGCGTCACTTAAAATGCGTCTTGCTTCGTCTTCAGCAGAGCCAATTGTAGCCTCAGCTGATTTGCGACGATATATAGAGCCGGAAATAAATCCGGTTATTGCGCAAAGAAGAGCGACAACGCCACCAATAATGTAGGGCATCAAAGCACCTCCTATATGATTAAACACGGATTTCGCCCATAATATTATGAATATATAGGTTAACGGGAGCCGTGCGTTCACCTCCCGTGATATAATCAACCTTTATCTGCCACAGTCGCCAATCTGAAGGCAGAAACAGCAATTATCAAATTAATAACAGCCCAATACGTGAATTTATCATTACAATTTTACCACTATATGTTGAATATGTCAAGAATATAATGCGCATAAATTGGTATTTATTGCTAATTATTGATTGTTAGAATATGCGTTTTTTTGGGAATAGTGTAAAGATAAAAAGGTAAGGACGAAACAACCCATAACAAATAAAGTTATATTTGTAAAAACATTAGTGTGAGTGTTTTCAAAACCATTCATAAAACCGTGTATGAAGAACGGAATTGATTGTACAAAGCAAAACAACACAGAAACTGAACCAGAGGCTAAAAGCTTGCGAAAATTATATTCCTTATCTGTTTTATTGTAAAGCTTTGCGAATTGAAGAAAAAACGTCATTAGTGAACAAAGAGCGGTAATAAAAAGTGTATTTTCTGAAATTACTGCTAATGCAGAAACAACAACAAACTCAAAAATTATTTTCATGATGAAATAAACACAAGGGAAAACGAAACACAAGTTTGGAAATGAATAATCAAAAAAGTGATTAAATCCAAAAATTAAGAAAAAGAGTATTGCCATTAATGCGGTAATATTAAGAAATATCAATTGAAAATTAGAAACCGTGTAATTTGGAATCATAACAAAATTTTCTAAAAAAAGTGAAAATGCAGCCAAAAAAGAGGTAAAACTTAAGAAAATATTTGATTTTGGCGGTTGCTCGGGGGAACGGTGTGACAAAAAAGCAAACACCGAAAAAATAATAGCAACTGCAAATATAAGGACTAAAACTGCCACACCAAAAGTCCTAAATTCGTGTTTAAAAAAACCTGTTTTATCATCAATAATGAAATTAATCTGCACAAGTCTTAAAATAATACTAACCGGTAAAGCGGCATAAAAGAAAAATAAAATTTTTTCAAATCGCATAAAATATACGCTCCAAACATTAAACATATAATATAACAATTTTATAATGCTTCAAAATAAAAGTCAATAAAAAAGAGGTAATATTATGAAAAAAATGTTTGTCATTTTAATTATCATATCTTCTATTATGTTGTTGTTGCCGCTTAGTGTAATGGGTAAGAACGAAGAAACCAAGTCGGTAGAGATGTCAAATACTTCACTTAAAGTTGAAAAGGAGCAAAAAGATACTTTTAATGTTTTAGACAAGCAGAGCGGGAAGGTTGTAAAAATGGATGTGGGCGAGTATATCTTTTCAGTAGTGGCGGCTGAAATGCCTGCTCTTTATGAAAAAGAGGCGATTAAGGCTCAGGCGGTAGCGGCATATACCTTTGCGCTTATAAGAAAAAATGAAAATTCAGATAAGGAATATGATATCACAACCGATTTTACTGTTGACCAAAGTTTCATTTCAAGAGAAGATGCACGAAAAAAATGGGGAGATAAAGCAGATGAATACGAAAACAAAATCGAGGGAGCAATAGAAGATGTTAAGGGTTATAAAGTGACGTATAACGGAGAACTCGCTTTGACGGTTTACCACGCGCTTTCATGCGGCAAAACAGAAAGCAGTGAAAATGTTTGGGGTAAAGCATTTCCTTATTTAGAGCCTGTACTAAGTGAATGGGATAA
>JAFYNC010000181.1 GCA_017549905.1 Clostridia bacterium
CATATTTGGCAGCTGAATACTATGGCGGCAGTGTTGAAAACTTTGTTGTTATGATGAACAACAAAGCAAAAGAATTAGGCCTTAACGGCACTAATTATACAAACCCTGTTGGTCTTCACGATGATAATAACTACACCACAGTACGTGACATTTATACCCTTGCAAGCTATGCACTTAAAAATAAAATTTTCAAAGAGGTTTGTGAAACCCCAAGATACACAATGAAAACCAACCTCACCGAAAAGAAAACCCTTTCTACCACAAACGCTTTGCAGGATACTACAACAAATTATTACTACCAATATGCAAAGGGTGTTAAAACGGGCTATACCGATGAGGCAGGCAGATGCCTTGTTAGTACCGCCTCATACAATGGCTACAATTATATGTGTATTGTTTTGGGTTGTCCTCCTAAGGAAAAAAAGCATTTTTCTGAGAGCATATCGCTTTATAAATGGGCGTTTAACAATTTTTCATTCAAGAAAGTTGCTGATTCAAACGAGCCTGTTTGTGAAATGCCTGTAGAGCTTTCTTTGGATACCGATTTTGTGCCGTTATTCTTTAAAGAGCCTTTTGTCACAGTACTTCCAAATGAAGCAGATGCATCAACAATAGTTGTGAAGCCTCACCTTGTTTCAGAAACGGCCGAAGCACCAATTAAAAAGGGACAAGTTTTAGGAACGGCAGATATAATATATGCTGAAAAAATAATAGGCACCGCTGATCTTATTGCCGGTGAAGATATTGAACCAAGTTTACTGTTAATTATTGTAAAATACATTAAACTTGCGCTAACCTCTATTTATATGAAAATAATTCTTGCTATTTTCGCGGTTTGTGTAATAATATTCATTCTGCTTTGTATAAGACTTAATATGTCAAAAATTAAAAAAAGAAAAGTAAAATATATTCCTTACAACGAAAAAGGTGGAAAACGCCATGAAAAATAAAATATTAGCACTCATTCTTTGCCTTTTGATACCGATATTCTTCACTTCTTGCGGAAAAGCCACCACTCCGGCAGAAAAAATCGGGAAATTTAAGGCTGTTATTACGGTTAAAGACTATGGCGATATTGAGCTTGAGCTTGATGGCGATACCGCACCTATTACAGTGGATAACTTTGTAAAACTTGCAAAAGACGGATTTTATGACGGTCTTACCTTTCACAGAATAATAGAAGGTCATATGATACAGGGCGGTGACCCACAAGGCACAGGCTATGGCGGAAGCGAAAAAAATATAACAGGTGAATTCAAGAAAAACGGCATTGAAAATAATATATCGCACGAAAGAGGCACTATTTCAATGGCACGAAGCGTTAACTATAACAGTGCCTCCTCTCAGTTCTTTATTGTTCAGGTTACAAGCGATGCGATTAAACAAACTCTTGATGGTAACTATGCCGCATTCGGCAAGGTTACAAAGGGAATTGAAATTGTAGATAAAATAGCCCAAGACACACCTGTTGTTGATGCTGACGGAACAGTAACTAAAACTAATCAACCGATAATTGAAAAAATAATTATAGAATAATAAAATGGTGCAGTTTAAAACTGCACCATTTTTATTGTTTAATATTAGTAACCGGTTGGCTGTACAATCTTTTTAACCTTAAATTGTTTTACAGCATAATTGTTAATTTCGACTTTAAGCTTTTTAGCATAGTCTTCAATCAACTTCTCGTATTCCTCATCAGCAATCAAATGACGAGCTGACATATCAAGATTTTCAAGATAATATTCATCAGCCTTAATATCCTGCTTAACTACAAGTGTATAGCCGCCATCCTCAGTTTTGATAACCTTTACCTCGCCTGTTGCCATAGCCTTAATGGTCTCATAATCAGAAGACTCATAGGTTGTACCCTCAGCGCCGATTACAGTAGCATATTCATCCTTAGGCTTAGATTCTTCTGTTTCATCTTCCTCGTGGTTGTGATCTTCTTCTTTTACACCATTATATTCATTATATATCTCTTCAAAAGTAGCCTTACCTGTCTTAAGTTTTTCTGCATAGCCATCAAACTGTGATTTAACAATGGCAATATCCGACTCTTCCATATCAGAGGTAATGGTAGCATTTAAGATATTAGCTATAACAAAATTGTCATAAATCTTATTCTTTACGTCCTCTGCGTTGATTTCTTTTTCGCCATCCTTTGCATAAAGATGCTCAAAGTACATTTCAGAATAATATGAATCATTCATATACTGAACATAGGTTTCCTTGCCTACGCCGTTTGCTTCATAATATGAAGCATAACTTTGCCAATAATATTCTATATATAATTTATTGTTGTTTTGGGTTTCTTCATCAATTTCAAGTTTGTTTTCTGCGCAAAGGCTTTTATAAGCCGCAATACCTTTAAGATAATCCATTGCAGTATCTTCTACCCAGTCAACAAATTTCTTATCTTCAACCTTTTTAGAATATATATCCACTTCAACTTCGCCGTTTAATTCTTCGTCGGTAAGATCATCATAAACCAAGTTTCTGGCCTCGTTATCAGCATTAACCAAAGCGCACATATAATAAGCTGAGGTGAACTCTATATCACCTATCTTAACAGCAATTTCACCTTTTTTGTGGCAGCCTGCAAAAGAGCACGCTATTACCAAAATAAGTAAAACGCTTAAAATTCTTTTTAAATTCTTCATTTTTATGCCTCCAAAATGATTATTATCATAATTATATACTATAAAAAACAAAATGTCCACTAAAATTTATAAGGCTTTTCCAAGCTCTGCTACAAGCTCTGACATTTTTTGATTTTTATTAAGCCTTATTGTATATACCGGTTTGCCCGAAGCATTAAGCATAAACCTATTACCAAAATAAGCTGAAAGCTTTGACATAACCTCGGGCTCAATGGAATTAATGTGCAAAATGGCAGTATTTGCAGTTCCCGTAATCTCTGCAATTTTGGCATTTGCCGCTTTACTTCTCAGTATAGAAATGTCAATAAGACCCATAACAGCGCTTGGCGGCTCACCAAAGCGGTCGCAAAGCTCATCTATTACGTCGGATGCATCTTCATCTGTTCTTATAGCCGCAATTCTCTTGTAAATACCACGCCTTGCCGACAATGATTCAATATAGTTTTCAGGTATATGCGCCGAAACATTAAGGTCAATAGTGCAAGGAATATCATCTTCCACCGCAACACCGTTTTCCTCGTTTACAGCATCTGATAAAAGCTTTAAATACATATCATAGCCAACCGATTCCATATTACCGTGCTGATCGCCGCCTAAAATACTGCCCGCGCCTCTTATTTCAAGGTCTCGCATAGCAATTTTAAAGCCCGAGCCAAACTCGGTATACTCTCTTATTGCTTCAAGTCTTTTAGCAGCAACATCACTAAGTTGTTTGTTATGTCCAAAGCAAAAATAAGCATAAGCGCGTCTTGGCGACCTGCCAACTCTTCCCCTCAACTGATGAAGCTGACTAAGCCCCATCCTGTCAGCATCCTCAATTATAAGGGTATTTGCATTAGGCACATCAACACCTGTTTCAATAATGGTTGTGCAAACAAGCAAATCTATTTCATGCTCTAAAAGTCTGCGCCATACGTTTGTCAGCTCATCCTCGGTCATCTTTCCGTGAGCTATGCCGATATTTACATTTTCGGGCAGTCTTTGTTTAAGCCTTGCGGCACAGCGCTCTATACTATCAACCCTATTATGAAGATAATAAACCTGTCCGCCGCGGCGGATTTCTTTGTTTATAGCATCAATTATAACACCCATATTTTGTTCTAAAACATAGGTCTGAACAGGATGTCTGTCCCCCGGAGCTTCGTCTAAGGAAGACATATCCCTAAGTCCCGACATTGCCATATTAAGAGTTCTTGGTATCGGTGTTGCGCTAAGAGTTAAAATATCCACAAACGGATAAAGTTCTTTAAGTCTTTCCTTTTGCGCTACACCAAATCGTTGTTCTTCATCTATTATTACAAGTCCTATATCCTTAAAAGAAACATCCTTTGATATCAGTCTGTGGGTGCCAACAACCATATCAAGACGTCCGCATTTAAGGTCGGTTATAATCTTTTGTTGTTGCTTTGGCGGAACAAAACGGTTAAGCAGTTTTACTGTTATCGGCATATCTCCAAAACGACTTACTATGGTGTTATAATGTTGCATAGCAAGAATTGTGGTTGGCACTAACAATGCGCACTGCTTACCCTCGCTTATACATTTAAAAGCCGCTCTGAGCGCCACCTCTGTTTTACCAAAGCCAACATCACCGCAAAGCAGTCTATCCATTGGAATATCGCGTTCCATATCGCGCTTAATTTCATCAATACACTTTAATTGGTCCTCGGTTTCATCATAAGGAAAGCGCCTTTCAAAATCGTTTTGCAAATCGGTATCAGGTGAAAAGGCATATCCCTTGGCGCTCATACGCTTAGCATAAAGGGCGGTTAACTGCTTTGCCATATCCTTTACCGCAGCTTTTACTCTGCGCCTCGTTTTTTGCCACTCACTGCCGCCCAAACGGTTTATCTTAATATTGCCGTCCTCACTGGCGGCGCCGATATATCTTGATACCAAATCAAGTTGTGTTACAGGAACATAAAGCACATCACTTTTAGCATACTTTATTTTAATATAATCCTTTGTTACACCTTGGTTCGTAATGCGGTTAATACCATCAAAAATGCCTATTCCGTGTGCCTCGTGAA